>CACKSM010000058.1 GCA_902602885.1 uncultured Alphaproteobacteria bacterium | reverse complement strand
AAAAGTGGACAGGAAATAAAGTTATAACTTTGAAAAAATCTTTCTCTTGCAGAGCCTGTCAACTCATATAATTCCTGAGGAAAAAAAGTATCAACAACAGCCTCAGAACAAACACCAGGCGCAACTCTGTCAAATTTAATTTCTAATGCTCTTTTTCCTATACTACTCTCATACTCTGTATTTTGGACAATAGTTGAAATATTTTTGTTATTTTTAAAACTTGATCTCCAACCCTGAACAGAACCAGGCATTTCAAAATGAAATCTTGAACCATTTTTAGGCTCAACAGTTTCTTCTTTATTCATTTTTTTAGCAGTATTAATAACCTTATAAGCTTCTGTTAAGGCATCAGTTTGTGTTTCACCTCCGTTAGCAGTCGGACAATACATTCTATCTTGTATAGGTGTTAAATAATCTGGACCATTCCTTAAGCCTTCAAGACCATTTTTAATGCCCATAATGCAACCAACGTTACCAGAATTACAATCAGTGTCATGACCAGCGGTATTTACTATCATAAGAGTTTTTTGAAGATCATCATCACCAAATAATAGTGACAGTATAATTATTGCATGGTTAGGTATCATATGACATCCACCAAGATATTTGTCATATCCATATGTTTCAGCTTGAAACTCTCTTGCCTGCATCCAATCATTATTACCGGCTCTCATATTTTGAAGTTCACCAATCAATTTATAAATAAGAGAACTATTTGGGATATATTTTTTTGACTCATCAATAATTTTGTTAATATCAGTCTCAACAAATGCAAGTGACTCCATAGCTGCAACCATCTGAGCACCATAGATTGCTTCCCCGTCGTGACTGACACTTCCTGCTCTTCTTGCAAGATCTGCTGCTTTTTCTGGATCACCAGGAGTGACTAAAGCCCAACCGTCAATAAATATTTGCGCACCTATTTGTTCCGCAACTACTTTACCATTTGTTTCTATTGATCCACTCATAGGAGCTTCTATTCCAGCTTTTAAATTTTGATATGCGGTATCTTCAGCTGAATGACCTCTTCCTCCCCACCATAAAACTGTTTTGTTCTCAATTAAATTATTAAGCCAAGACTGACCAATTTGTTTTGGACTTATATTAGGGTCATAATTATTTTCTCTTAGAGCACGGAGAAATGTAAATGTTCCAGTTATATCATCATCTGTTACAACTAATGGGACATTTAATTGCTCATTAACATAGTAATTAATTTCACCTAGCTCTTCCATAATCCTTTCATGTGACCACTGTTCAAAAGGACGGCCTAAATACACACCAATTAATTTACCGAGCACTCCAGCGTATACTTTTTCTTCATAAGTCTTATCTAGTTTCATAACGCATCCTTTTTTAAATTAAAATTTATTCTATTGAAATTGATTCACTCTGAATAGCTCCATTTTCAGTTATGAAACCAATCATCCCTTGTTCAAATGAATTTTCATTATCTTCAACCTCAATCATTAAATTATCATCGACAAAACCTTGTAAATGATTGCCTTTAACTTTGAATTTTAAATTGTAATCTTTAAAAAATTCTAAATCAAAATCTATTTCTTTTAGAGTTTTTAATTCATACTCCATTTTATTTATTTTTAACTTTTTGTCAGAAGTGAGCTCAAGAGAATAATATCTTTTTAAGCCTTGAGATCTTAGTATCAGACCAGCAGCAGATGCAAGTGGAATGGATATCTTTGATGAGATTGTATAATCTTTCCATGTCTCACTTCCAGTCATAATGTGGCCCCTTCCAATACCTCTTACAATTTTGAAAGCTTCTTGCCATCTAAATTGCCATTTATCTACATCATTCACCCAAGCCCTTTTCCATAATTGACCGTAAGGCTGTTCTTTATAAAAAATACCTCTTGTATATTCATCAATGTGATCAGGTCTTTTGAATGTCATTTTAGGTGTTCCAGAAATATCTAAATAATTCATTAGAATTTTGCCATTATTATTATTATCTGAGTTAATACTAATACCAATCTGACCAATTGGATTTGATAAAGTATCAGGTACAATCCATTCTATAATTTTACTTTCTTTATTCTTAATATTAAAATCATC
>CACKSM010000057.1 GCA_902602885.1 uncultured Alphaproteobacteria bacterium | reverse complement strand
CACATATTTGATTATTAATTTTAATTTTCTTTTCAACAATTAATTTTTCTGCATCTCTTCGTGAACAAATTCCAGCACTTGATAGATATTTTGAAATTCTAATATTCACTTTGCTTCATTAATAAAATTTTTTATTATTTTTATATCAGATTTTGTAATTAAAAATTCAGGGTGCCATTGTAAGCCAATACACCATTTGTGTTTTTTGTGCTCTATTCCTTCAATAACACCATCATTGGCTGCACATGAAACATTAAGGTCTTTACCAATTTTTTTTACTGACTGATGATGTGCACTATTAACCTTAATTTTTTGAGTCCCACATATTTTATATAATTGAGTATTTTTTAAAATATTAACACTGTGACTGGTTTGATTTCTTGGATTTACTTGTTCATGGTTTATCGGATCTCTTTTTAAATCTTGTATTAATGTTCCGCCACATGCAACATTGATAAGTTGCGCACCACCACAAATTCCCAATATAGGTTTGTTATATTTAAAAAAATTATTGAAAATATTTAATTCAAAATTTGTCCTCTTATTTTTTATATTTTTAGATTGAGTATTACTTATTTTATATAATTTAGGATTAATATCAAAATCACCTCCAGTAATAATTAGACCATCAATTAAATCACAAAAATCACCAATATATTTTTTTTCATGTAAAAGAGGAAAAGGAATAGCATTAAATTTTGTTAAGGAAGTTAAGTAATTTTCTCTCAATGCATACCATGGAAATTTTGAGTATGTTTTCTTTTTTTCACTATCAAGAGTTATTCCAATAATTGGTTTTTTCATTATAATTCAATTATAATGTACAACATAAGTGTGTTCCAGAATGAACGTTGATTTTTTTATGAAAGAAGCAATTATTGAAGCAGACAAGGCATATAATTTAAATGAGGTTCCAGTTGGAGGAATACTTGTTGATAATAAAACGAACAAGATTGTAGCCAGAAGTTACAATACAGTAAATAAAGATAAAAATGCTATCAAACATTGTGAATTAAACCTAATTCAAGAAACTTGCGAAAGACTAAAGTTAAAATATTTAGAAAATATGACATTATTTGTAACATTAGAACCATGCACTATGTGCGCTAGTGCAGTAAGTGAAGTACATATTAAAACTGTTTATTTTGGCGCCTATGATGAAAAAAATGGAGGAATTGAAAAACTTCGAGTTGCTTTTCAAAGAAAAAATATATTTGTGCCAACCATTTATGGTGGCATTATGGAAAAAGAGTGTAGTAATTTATTAAAAAAATTTTTTAAAAATAAAAGTGATAGATAAAATTAATATACCAGAATTTGAAGTTTCAGAATTTAATCAAGCGCTTAAAGAAGTAATTGAGTCCAATTTTAATTATGTAAGAATTAAAGGAGAAATTTCTGAAGTTAAAACTGCAACAAGAGGTCAAATCTATTTAACACTTAAAGATGAGGATTCTATTTTAAGCGGAGTTATCTGGGATCAGAAAAAAAAATATTTAGATATTAATCCAGAAATAGGACTAGAAATAATAGCAACTGGTAGAATTACCACTTGGTCTCGCTATAAAACTACTTACCAAATAGATATTGATAAAATTGAAATTGCAGGAGAGGGAGCACTTTTAAAACTTATTGAAGAAAGAAAAAAAAGACTTCAAAAAAAAGGCTATTTTGATGAAGATAAAAAAATTCCATTACCTTTTTTGCCTGAGAGATTAGGTATAATTACCTCTCCCACTGGCTCTGTAGTACATGACATAATTAATAGGGTGAATGATCGCTTTCCAATGCCATTAGATATATGGCCTGTTTCTGTTCAGGGTGTTGACGCAGCAAATAGCATTATAAATGCTATCGAAGGTTTCAATAAACTTAAATCTAGTAAGCCAGATATTCTCATTATTGCTAGAGGTGGAGGTAGCACTGAAGACTTAATGGCATTTAATGATGAAAATCTTGCAACAAGTGTTTTTGAATCAAAGATACCAATTATTTCAGCAATAGGTCATGAAACAGATACAACAATTATTGATTTAGTATCAGATTTAAGAGCGTCTACACCAACTGCAGCAGCTGAAAAAGCTAC
>CACKSM010000056.1 GCA_902602885.1 uncultured Alphaproteobacteria bacterium | reverse complement strand
TTTTGATCTAATTCATAAGTAATTGATCTCCCACTATCAAATGATTTAATTTTATATGGACCACTTCCAATTGGAATTTCTAGAGATGTTTCTTCAAAGTTTTTATTTTCCCAATAATGCTTTGGCAGGACTGGTAATTGACCAACAATTAATACTAATTCTTTATTCGTATTTGTCGTAAAATTAAATCTCACTTTATTTTCTTGCTCTTTAATTACCTCTTTTACATCTCCATAGTAGTATTTGTAGAATGGATGACCTTTCTCCATTAGGGTATTAAATGTCCACACAACATCATCAGCTGTAATTTTTTTTCCATCGTGCCAATATGCTTCATTTCTTAATGTAAATGAAACCCAAGATCTATCATCTGGCCATTCAATCGTTTCTGCCAATAAACCATATTCTGTGAATGCCTCATCACTTGATCCTGTTGTTAATGTCTCATACAGTCCTCCAATTCCAGCTGCTGAGGTACCTTTTAAAATAAATGGATTGAAACTGTCATAGGTTCCAATGGCACTTCTTACTATTGATCCACCCTTTATCGAATTTGGATTAATGTATTCAACATTTTCAAAATCTTTCGAGTATTTTGGCTCGCCATGCATTGCAATTGCATGTGATATATTAGTATTTGCTTGTGCTTTTAATTGAAAAATTAGAGTAAACGTAAAGATCAAAGTGAGTATTTTCATACTTATAATATATGTCTATTTATTAAAAATTAAAATAAGTTTTAGTTTATTAATTTAATTATTTCATCATGAAGAGAGCTTGTACTAGAAGCAACTAAACTGCCATCCGAGTCTAGCGATATATCTTGTCCAAACTTATCCGTAATTACTCCACCAGCTCCTTCAATTACATTCACAAGAGCCATATAATCATGCACTTTTAATGTATCTTCTAAAACAATATCAATTAAACCTGAGGCTAACATTCCATACATGTAACAGTCACCACCAAGTCTATAATATCTTGATTGTTCTTTTAGTAATTCTAATCCCTTTCTGATTTGAGGTTCATCAAAATATAATCCAGATGTAAAAAGATAGGCATCTTTAATTCGTTTAATTGAACTAGTTTGAACATCTTTTCCATTACATTTTGTCTTTTGATTTTTTACTCCTATCCATCGCTCACCATGTGCAGGGCAATTAATAATTCCTAAAACTGGTTTTTTATTATGAAGTAATGCAATTAAATTACCAAAATCTTTATGTCCAGCTATATAACTTCTTGTCCCATCTATAGGATCTAATACCCATAAAAATTCAGAGTCTATTTTTTCATTTTCATACTCTTCACCTAAAATTCCATGATGAGGATATTCTTTTCTTATTTTCTCTCTTAATACTTGTTCTGTTTCTTTATCTGCTAAAGTTACAGGACTTTCATCATCTTTAATTTCTATTTCAATTTTGTTTCTAAAATAATGCATCGAAGTTTTAGATGCATCATCGGCTAAAGAGTTTGCAAATTTTGAAAACTCTTCTGTATCTAAGCTCATTACTTTAGTTTATGGAAGGGGTGCTGGATTATCTGAGTGTTCTCTTAGGAAATAAACTAAGTCTGCTCTGTCTTTTACTTTTTTCAAACCTGCAAAGTTCATTTTTGTTCCTTTTATATATTTTTTTGGCTTATATAAAAATTCTGCCAATTCTTCATACCCCCATTCTCCACCATATTCAGCTAAAGCTTTAGAGTATGCAAAACCTTCAACATTTGCTTTTGGTCTGTTAATGATATTCCATAAGTGAGGGCCTACTTTATTGGCACTACCCTTCTCATAATTATGGCATGTTGCACATTTCTTGAATAATTTTTCTCCATTATCAAGAGAAGCACTTGCTAGTAAAATAGAAATTGGTTCAATTACCTCTTCTTTTTTTTCTACTACTCCTACACCAGCAGAATCCTCTGGGACATCTATTTTATAAGCAGTTTCTTTTTTCTCATCATGATCAATATCAATGACTAAATCTCCAAAATGGCCGATAAGTGTAACAATTAAGACTGCTAATATAATGGATGCTAAAATTTTATTAACTTCAAGCCCAGACATGTATAAGTACATATACAGA
>CACKSM010000055.1 GCA_902602885.1 uncultured Alphaproteobacteria bacterium | reverse complement strand
TATCTTCTTTTTTACTTTTTACATCTTCAAATTTATTTATTGCTTTTACTTCATGGAGAATATTTTATTTTACTCGTGTACTTGAATATGAAATAGCAACGAGATTGTATAAAAAATACTTAACTAAAAATTTTTCTTTTTTTTTAAACAATAATACAAGTAAACTAGAAAAAAATATTTTAAGTGAAACATCAAGAATAACAACTGATCTTTTTTGGCCGCTTTTTACTGGCTTAAGTAAAATTCCTGTAATATTTTTTATAATTGCTATATTATTTTACTCTAATCCTCAATTAAGTATATATGTTACTCTTACTTTAATATTATCTTACTTAATTATTTTTGTTTTAATTAAGAAAATTCTTACAAGAATCTCTTTTAATATATCTAATTTAATTACTGCTAGGTTCAATCTCATAACAGAGAGCTTTGAAGGAATTAGACTTTTAAAATTATCAAAAAATGAAAATATTTTTTTAGACAAATTTTCAGAATTTTCAAAAAAATATGCATCAGAATTTTCATTATCTTTAGCTATCGGTTCCTTGCCTAAATATTTTCTTGAGATAATCGCCTTCTTTGGTATTTTAATATTACTATTTTACTTTAATAATTATACAGATAATTCTGATGAGTTTATTTCATTATTAGCTTTATTCGCAATAGCTGGGTTAAGGTTGCTACCCTCATTCCAATCTATTTATTTTGCTTTTTCTAAGTTTAAATTTGGTTTTCCTGCAGCATTAAATATTAAAAATGATCTTGAGAATTATCAGTTTGAAAATAATCATCATAACGAAAGTGCAAAAATTTGTAAATCATTTCAATCAGATGATTTATTATTTAAAATACAAAATTTAAGTTTTAGTTATGATAAAAACAATATAATTTTAAACAAAATCAATCTTAAGGTTGAAATAAATAAATTAACAGTTTTGCTTGGAAAAAGTGGCTCTGGCAAATCAACTTTATTAGATAATATTCTTGGTCTACTAAATCACGACAATGGTGAAATATTTATAAATGAAAAATATTTTGATAAAAAAAATTGTTTTTTTCAGGAAAATTTTTTCTCATATGTACCTCAAGATATTTTTATATTTGATGATACTCTGGCAAACAATATTGCTTGTACATTTAATAACGAAAATATAGATTATAAAAAATTAGAATCTGCAATTCAAAATTCAGATTTATCTGAATTTGTAAATAACTTAAAAGATGGATATGAAACTTTACTTGGTCAAAGAGGTTCAAAGATAAGTGGCGGCCAAAAACAACGGATAGGCATTGCAAGAGCTCTATACAATGATACAAAATTTTTAATAATGGATGAATCGCTAAGTCAATTAGATTTTGTTACAGAAAAAAATATTTTAGATACTTTGACTAAGTTAAAAAATAAATTATCAATATTGATAATTTCTCATAGATTATCAATATTGAGCATTGCTGATAATTATATTTATATTGAGAACGGTGAAATAATTGATCAAGAAAAAGCTATGTACTTTGAAAAAAATAAAAAAAAATATAATTATTTAAAATGACGTTTGATATTAAAAATAAAAAAATTATAATTACAGGTGGATGTGGTTTCATTGGTTCTGAATTTATAAGAACTATTATAAAAAAAAATAAGAACATTAGTATTTTAAACATAGATAATCTTACTTATGCCAGTAATAACTCATTAGAATATCTTAAAAAAAATAAGTTTTATAAATTTAAAAAAATTAATATAAATAATTATAAAAAACTAAGCATTGCTTTTTTTGAATTCAAGCCAGATTTATTAATAAATTTTGCTGCTGAGAGCCATGTTGATAATTCAATCAAATCTTCAAAAAAATTTATTAATACAAATATTTTTGGGGTGTATAATTTGCTTGAAATATCAAGAAAATATATTGAAAAAAAAAATAAAAAGAAATTTTTATTTTTACAAATTTCAACAGATGAAGTTTATGGTGATATTGTAAATAAAAAAAGCTCAAAGGAAACTGATAATGTTATTCCAAGCTCTCCATACAGTGCAACAAAAGCTGCTGCAGAAAACTTGGTTGTCGCATGGTCTAGAACATACAAAATGCCTTATATAATAACAAATTCTTCAAATAATTATGGACCATTTCAAAATAAAGAGAAATTAATACCTACAGTTATAAATAATATTTTAAATAATAAAAAAATTCCTATTTATGGAAATGGAAAGCAGCAAAGAAATTGGATACATGTATCTGATAATATTAAT
>CACKSM010000054.1 GCA_902602885.1 uncultured Alphaproteobacteria bacterium | reverse complement strand
CATAAAGAAAAATTTATTATCTTTTTCAATAACTCTACCTGCATAAAGTTCTGTTTCAGATTTTGTTGTAAAGTAGGGGCCTGGTGCTAAATCCCAAGGACCTTCAAATTTATCTGCAATTAAATAATGCGTTCCTCGCTTATTCGGCCCATTATAATTTTTTTTAAATTCATTAGACCAGTCTTCGGGATGATTGCAAAATAAACAATACCATTTATTTTTAACTTTAAATATTTGAGGAACTTCTAACTGACTAAATAATCCTCCAAATAAAGGTTGAATAGATTTCCATTCATAAAGGTCATTTGACTGAGCCATTCCAATTACCCCGCACTGATAAGGATCATTGTGGATTGATGCTCTAGCCGTGTATGCCATTATAAATTTATTTTCATAAGGATGCTTCATGACCCATGGATCACGCATAGCACGATCTTGCCAATAATTATCACTCTCTAACTCTTGGTAAATATTTTTATTTAAATCGAGAGCTAATCCATTTCCATATCTATTAAAAGAATAGGGCGTATCACCTATTGCATGACCAATTCTTTGTTTACTGCCATTTTCCTTTTTATTTCTACCTGTATAAAAATAATGCCATTTATTTTTATTTTTTATTATCGACCCTGTCCAAGTTGTATAATCATCAAAATTTTCATTTTTAGAAGGAGTAAAAACTGTACCATGATATTCCCAATTAATTAAATCTTTTGAGGTAGCTAATCCATGAGTAACATTATTATGCCTTAGATCAGGATCTTTTAGAGATTTATCAGCTTGAAGAAAATAACAATACCAAATCTTATTATCATTACTTATCCAAAAATCCCAAAGCCATTTTTCTTTAAGTTTTATCAATTTAATTAAAAGAGATTTCTGCTAAAGAAGCAGTATCTTCCAAGTATAAATATAATTTATTATTGTAATAAATCATATCTCTTATTCTTTCGCCAATATGAACTCTTTCAATTATTATATTATCACTATTACCGTTAACCACTTTATTTGGTGTTGTGATTTTTTCATCATTGTAGTCATATTCAAAAAAATAGAGAGATTCATCCTTCATTGATGCTACTACATAACTATTATTTTTATCTAAACCAACTATTTGAGAAATCCCAATAGATGGATTAAAGTAAATGAGAGGTTCAATAAATTTATATTCAGAGTGAGATTTATGTAATGGGTATTTTACATACTTTTTTTTGTTATAGGCTGCATTTTTTCCTCCATAATGCTCTCCATATGAAGATATGGCCCATCCATAATTAGGTATTTTATTATTATTTAATTCAATTAAATTAATTTCATCACCACCTTCAGGACCATGCTCTGCCTCTAATAGGATATTATTTTTTTTATTGTAATATAATCCTTGAGGGTTTCTGTGACCCATACTTACAACTTTGTAATCTTTTGTGTTTTTATTAATTTCGATTATTTTACTAAATATACTATCTTCTTTCTGCGCTCTAAATCTACTTCTAAAATCACCAGTAGAAAAAAATAGATTTTGATCATCTACATTAATTATTCGTCCTCCAGATTGATGTGCATTAAACTCACCGTCAATATTATCATAAAAATGAACACATTCATCTGACGTGAAAAGATTTTCAAAAATAATAAGCTTTAAATTCATTTTTCCATGTAATAAACTTGTATTCCAACAATTTTCCTTAACTTCTCTTGTATAAGATACGTAAATTTGATCTTTATAAATATTTAAATCTTTAATTGAGAACCAACCACCTTCTAACCAATCAAAATCATGTATTCTTGATTTTCTAAACTGTTCTTCACCTATGAATTTACTAATATTTGTTTTAATTTGTTTAAAATCTAAATCATTAGTATTGTTATTAATTTGATTAGAATAAGCTAATATACCACTTGCTGAAATTAAAATTAAATTTTTATTATATGTTTCTAAATATCCACTTGCTGGAAATTGATTAGCTATACCATATAATAATATGTTTTTTTTAGGGCTATAAACTTTTGTTTTGATTTTATTATTTGAAAAACTGTGTTCAGTGTTAATTGCATATTCTAAATTCTTATTATTTTTTTTGATTTCTAAATCAAATTCATAAGGATCAAATTGTTCAAGTATTTTTGTTAATATTTGAGAGTTATATTCAGTTTCAAAACTATCATCATATAAATCTTTGTATGCTTCTTCAAATAATTCTTTTTGTGCTCTAAATTGATTACGTTCTCTTTTAATTTTCTTAATCTCACTTTCTAGATTAGTAGTATTTTTATGTGCAATTAAGTATTTTGA
>CACKSM010000053.1 GCA_902602885.1 uncultured Alphaproteobacteria bacterium | reverse complement strand
TTACTACAATTAATTCAATAACTCAAAAAATAATCCCTAAATCAATTATTAATTCACAATTTTTTAAAATTTCAAAAAATCAAAAATTTAAATTTGAGGATCTTATCAATAACCTTGTCCTTTTAGGCTTCCAAAGAACTTCTTTAGTACGTGATAAATCAGAATTTTCTGTAAGAGGATCAATTCTGGATATTTTTCCAAATGATAGATCTAAGCCAATAAGAATAGATTTTTTTGATGAAGAAATAGAGACAATTTTTGAATTTGATCCAATTACTCAAAAAAGATTAAAAGAAATAAATAGTCATTTAGAGTTTAATATTATTAATGAATTAATTCTTAATGAAAATAATCTTAACTTATTTAGAAAAAATTTTAGGGAAATATTTCCAGAATATAGAAATAGTCAAGTTTATAATCTTTTTTCTGAAAATATTATTCCATCTGGTGGTGAACAGTTTTTGCCTTTATTCTATGATAATCTCGAAACATTGTTCGATTATGTTAAAGATTATACAATACTATTAAATGACGAATTTAAAAATATATTCGAAAATAGATTAGAAAATATAAATGATTTTTATTTAGCCAGAAAAAATAATAAAGAAAATTTTTTTTTATCACCTGAATTTTTTTACTTAAATAAAGAAATTTTCCAAAAATATTTAGATAACAATGAGCATTTTTACTTTAATACATTTGATAAAAATAATCATATCAATATTGATGTAAATATTATTCATAATTTATCATCAATTAAAAAAGAAATTGATTTTAGTTTTATAAATCAATTTTTTACAACTAATTCTAAAGAAAATTTCATATATATATGTTGCCGTAGTAAAGGAAGTTTAGAAAGAGTATCTAAAATATTACAAAATAATTTAAGTTTAAATTTAAATTATGTAACAAACTTTAAACATTCACTTTCAGATAATATTCTTTTAACTATTCTGGATATTGAAGAGTCATTTAAATTTAATAAATATATTTTTATTAATGAAAAATCTTTGTTTGGTTATTTTTTTAATACACAAATATCTAAATCACGTAAACAAACTATTTTTTTTGAAGAATTAAATAAATTATCTATTGATTCTATTCTGGTTCATTCTGAGTACGGTCTTTGTAAGTTTAATAATATTAGAAAAATTGAATTAAATGACTCAATTCACGAGTGTTTAGAATTAGAATTTTTTGAAAATCAAAAACTTTTTTTACCAGTTGAAAATTTAAGTTATGTATCAAAATACAGTGATGATACTGATGGAAATATTATTTTAGATAAACTTGGTGCTTCTCATTGGCAAAAAAGAAAAGCAGATGCAAAAAAGAAAATTAGAGATGCTGCAAAAAAACTTATTTCAATAGCTTCTAAGAGACTTCAATCTCAATCTTATGAGATCAATACAAATATTCCTGAATACGATAAATTTGTAAGTACGTTCCCATATGTTGAAACTGATGATCAATTAAATGCAATTCAAGATGTAATTAATGATTTTTCTAAGATGATACCATCTGATAGATTAATTGTAGGCGATGTTGCATTTGGAAAAACAGAAGTAATTTTAAGAGCTATTTTTTTAGCTGCAAAATCAAATTTACAATCCGTAGTTTTAGTGCCAACTACAATTTTATCTAGGCAGCATTTTATTAATTTTAAAAAAAGGTTATCTATTTTTGGGATTAATATTGCAGAAATCTCTAGATTAGTATCATTAAAAGATAAAAAAGAAATTTTTGAAAAATGTAATACTGGTAAAATAGATGTTTTAGTTGGAACTCATGCTTTATTAAACGATAATTTAAAATTTAACAGGCTTGGTCTAATAGTTTACGATGAAGAACAAAAACTAGGAACAATTCAAAAAGAAAAATTTAAAGAAATAGCTCCAAAAGCGCATTGTATCTCACTTAGTGCAACACCTATTCCAAGAACTTTAAGTATGTCTATGTCAGGGATAAGAGATCTAAGTCTAATACTCACAGCTCCATTTGAAAGAATGGCAGTTAGGACTTATGTTTCACCTTTTGATTCTTTAACTATCAAAGAAGCTATAAAAAGAGAGATATATGGAAGAAAAAATGGTGTCTATTTTGTTGTTCCAAGAAAAAAAGATTTACCTTTTGTTGAGCAATTTTTAAATGATAATTTACCAGAAATTAAATATGTAATTACTCACGGTCAACTTAGTCCTAAATTATTAGAAAGTAGAATTTCAAAATTTTATAATCAAGAAGTTCCTTTAATGCTTAGTACGAATATTATTGAAAATGGTTTAGATTTACCTCACGTAAATACAATTATAGTTTATCGATCCAATATTTTTTCTTTAGCTGCACTATATCAATTGAAAGGAAGGGTGGGGAGATCTTCTAAACGTGGATACG
>CACKSM010000052.1 GCA_902602885.1 uncultured Alphaproteobacteria bacterium | reverse complement strand
GTTTTTATTACTTACAAGACTTTCACCATATGGATTGAAATGCATACCAATAGAAATTGGACCAATATGAACATCAGTACTTTTAGAAAAAATTTTTAAAGTTCTAAGAATATAAGGTATAGTTTCAGGTGTATTTAAAACACCAAAATCACTAGAATCATGAACAATTGGAGTGAAGGAAAAACTAACCAAATCATAAAACATTTTTGGCCTCTTTCTATTTAATTCTGTAAAATTAGTGACCATTCCAGAAACAATTTGACTATTAGAAAATATCTTTTTCGCTATTTTGTAGTATTCATTTAATTCTGGAACTTTAGGCCATTCACCAGCTGGTTGAAAACTATTCAAATATATTTTAGGACAAATTAAAATTTTATCTAAATTAATAGTATTTTCAGCTATAAAATTATAAATTTTTGTTAACTCTTCTTCAGGATCATTAGCATGATCAACTAAAGCTACAAGAAACACCTTTTTGTCAGATCTTGATGTTATATTCTTCAAATCTTTAGTAAAATCAATAAGATAGTAATAATAATCAAAGTTGTTTATTAAATTATCATCAGGAAGAAGTGGAGAATCAATTTTTATACCAATTTTAGGGAATTTATAGGAAGTAGTATGATCAATTTTTACAATATTCTTAGATGGAAATGATCTTTGTTTTTTATTTTCTACATCTATTTTAACAGTTTGAGAGAAATTAGATCCCCCTTTTTCTACATATGGAAAAGGATTTAATAAAGAACCACTATATATTTTGTAAGAAGCATCACCCCAGTTTCTTTGATCCTCCATTTCAAATAAAATACCCTCAAAATTAATATTAACCAACAAACTATCGTCTAAAGTATAAGCAAGGTTTTTAAATTTAAAAAATGGTTGGTCGGGTTTTATATTTTCTGGAAATTTTTTTTTCTCTTTTAAATCATTCTCTTTTGTTACAATGATGTTTGAACCAACATGATTTTGTAATGGAATTAATAAATTAAAACCTATTCTATTAGTCCAAAAATCAGTTAAAAATTCTCCTTCAGAGGATAGAGTGATAGAATTTTCAGAAAATAATATCACATTTCTTGTTTTAAGAATTTCATCTATACCATATTCTAAATCGAATATATATTCTAGGGATGTATCAAAGTTCTCTTCATAATTTAGAATTTTAGGATCATAGTTATTCCAATTTTTATCTCTTACCAAAAATGATATCATCTTTAAAATTTGAAAATTTTGAAAAGTTATATTTCGAAAAAAAAGATTATCTTTTAATAAGGTAAAATTATTATTTGAATTTTTTATAAATTTTTCTTCCAGCAACTTAGAGTTATACATATAATTTTGATACTGATTTATAATCATTATATTCTGATATTAAATCTGATTTATTTTTTTCATATTTTGTATTTTGGATTAAACTTAAAAAAATAAGTTCTCGTTGAGCAAAACTACCTCCAAGGTATTTAAATTGTGATTTAATTATATTTTCGTTTAATAATTTATTTGTTTTCATACTGTGAATGATTGGTTTTAAGTAATTAATATAATTTTCTTTAAAAGAATTTTCTAAATAATTTTCTTCCATTCTCTCTTCAAGTTGCTGAAAATAATCTTGATCATTATAGTATAAGTAATAAAAAATAAGATGATAATCAATAAATGGAAGTATGTGTTGATTTTTAAAATATTCAGCATAATCTTTCAATTTATCCATTCTTTCTTTAACATCCACTCCTTTGTAATGAAGTCTTAATAAAAAAGAACAAGCATTACAAAAATCTAAATAAAAAATTTCTGAAGAAGAGAAATAATTATCAAATAGTTTTAAACTTTTCTCATATTCTTGATTGTAGAATAATATTAATGATTGATGCCACCATATATGTCTTTTTATTGGCCCGTAAATTGACCAATTAATTTTATTAAAATCATCATTGTTGTTAATTGAGTCGTTATTCTCGTTATCGTGTACATGCAAAAGGGCGTGCCAACTCCACAAATCATTTGATGATTGTTTTAGTGAATTTAAGGCTAAAAGCTTAGCTTTATCAATTATATTATTTTCTTCAAAAGCATAGCTAGTCATCCCTAATAATAAATTATAATGCTGATCATTTTCAGACCACTTACTTAGTATTTCCTCATGTTTATTTAAAAATTTACTATCAATACCCAAGAAAATATTATTAAAATGAAATAATCTGATTGCAAAAATATCTTTGGGATTATCTTTTATAATTGATTCCAATTTATTTAATAAATTTTTTAAATCATTTTTAATCCAGAGATTTACTATCTCTAAATATTTAAGAAAATAATCATTTACTTCATCAGTGGAAATTGATTTGAATGTTTCTCTAGCTAATGAAATTTTTTGTACATCTCTAGAAAAAAGCAATAAAACTATTTTTAATAATTTTGGAGCATTAAAATCTGGTTTTTTTTTAATTAATTTGTTAGTTTTATAAAAAGCATCTTTCTTAAAATAAATATATGAATCGATACATTCTTTGAAACTATTTATTTCATCATCTTTATTGCTATCTATCCATTTATAAAAATAATTATTTTGCATTTATTAATAATACACATAATCTAATGATATTAAATATTAATATTATGAATTAATATTTAATCTCTTTCTTGTAATT
>CACKSM010000051.1 GCA_902602885.1 uncultured Alphaproteobacteria bacterium | reverse complement strand
TTCTAAAATTGTTTACAATTTTTTTCTTTGCCAATCCTTTAGGGTATATTTCTTGAACTTTAGGTAAGAAGAGTGCATTACAACCAATATTTTCTAATTTAGAAATATCTTCATCAATTGTCTTTGGATAAGAATTGAAATCATTTTCATTGTTAAATTGAGTAGGATTAATAAATATTGAACAGATCACAAATTTGTTATGTAATTGTGCTTCTCTAATGAGAGATAAATGTCCATCGTGTAAGTTTCCCATTGTTAAAACTAAACCAATAGACTGACCCTTGTCTTTGATTGAAACTAAATTTGGCTCTAATTCACTAGTTTTTCTGAAAATTTTCATCGATTACATAAGTAAATATTTGACTTATATATAATGAATTCGTATTAGGCCCAGAGATTTATTATGAAACGCACTTACCAACCTAGTAGAGTAATTAGAAAAAGAAGACACGGTTTTAGGGCTAGAATGGCAACTAAAGCAGGTCGTCAAATCATTAATAGAAGACGTGCAAAAGGAAGAGCTCAATTAAGCGCTTAAAAAGGCCAAATGGCCCAAACATTATTTACAATTAAGAAAAGATCGACTTTCGTTATGATACGAAAACAGGGAGAATTTATAAAAGGTAAAAATATGAATATCCAAATTTTACACAATCAAGATCTAGAAAATTCTATAGGTGTAGGATACACAGCTTCCAAAAAAATTGGCAACGCAGTAAAAAGAAATAGAGCAAAGAGAATAATGAGAGAATTAGCTAGAAAAATTATTATTAATGGTAAAATTAATTCATATTATGTGTTAATAGCTAAAACGTCATTGCTCGAAGAGAAATTTGATAAACTTTTATTAGAACTTAAGGGAAAGATAAATGGTTAGTAAATATATTTCATTACCTTTAATCATAATAATTAGATTATACCAGTTATTGATTTCCCCAATACTTGGGCAGAATTGTCGATATTTACCAACCTGCTCTGAGTATTCTATTAAAGCATTAAAGGAACATGGGTTATTTAAAGGATCAATTTTATCGGTGAAAAGAGTTTCAAAATGTCATCCCTGGGGTTCCCACGGATTTGATCCAGTACCAAAAAAATCTGAGTTAAATAAATGAACGAGCAAAGAAATTTATATTTGGCTATTGGTATTTCAATTGCGATAATTATTTTTTTTCAATTATTATTTCCAACTCAACCAATTCAAACAACATCCTTTGAAGAAGATGAAGTATTAGAGCCTGCAACATCCATTGACGGACAAAGCAGCCAAGTTGTTTCAGAAATACAAAGTAGAGATGAAGCTTTAATTCAAACCGACAGAGTTATTTTTGAAAATGCATCTATTAAAGGTTCTATAAATTTAAAAGGAGCAATTTTAGATGACCTCATATTATCAAAATATAAAACTAGCTTAGAACCTGATTCGAATAATATACAGCTTTTGTTACCGGATGGGACTGCTAATCCATATTATATTGAAACAGGTTGGAAAGAGCTAAAAAATTCTAATATTGAATTACCTAATTTAGAAACAAATTGGAAAACTAACTCTACCACTCTAAGCCCCTCAAGCCCTGTTACACTTAGTTGGACGAATAATAAAAATATAACTTTCAAAATCAACTATCAAGTTGATGATGAGTATATGTTTACAATTACACAGGAAATAGAAAATAACAGTGGTGAAGATATTGAAGTTTTTCCATACAGATTAATCAAAAGAATAAACACACCAGATACAATTAATTTTTTTATACTTCACGAGGGTTTAATTAGTCTAATAAACGACGAATTATTGGAAAAAAATTATGATGATATTGCCGATGATTGTAATTCATCAATGCAAACAAAAAAAGAGTTTTGCGATAATAAAACACAAGGAGGTTGGTTAGGTTTTACAGACAAATATTGGATGTCTGCTTTAATTCCTGATGCTGACCAATCCATTAACGTCAATTATAGATACGGAAATAATGGACGTGATAGCTATAGGGCAGGTTATGTTGGTCAGATATATAAAATTAACTCGGGTGAAAATATATCTTACGGTGGAAAATTATTTGTGGGTGCAAAAAAATTAAATGTCTTAAGTGCTTATGATGAAAATCTCTCTATACCAAGATTTACTGATGCAATTGACTGGGGCTGGTTTAGTTTTTTAACTAAACCTGTTTCATATGCCATTAATTGGTTTTTTGGTTATGCAGGTAATTTTGGTCTAGCAATAATTGCCTTTACCATTTTAATGCGTTTAATTTTATTCCCACTGGCACAAGCATCTTTTAAATCTATGGCAAAGATGAAAAAACTTCAGCCTGATATGCAAAGATTAAAAGAAACATATCCAAATGACAGACAAAAAATGCAGCAAGAACTAATGGCCTTGTATAAAAGAGAGGGAGCTAATCCTGTTGCGGGTTGTCTACCAATTTTAGTACAAATACCAATTTTCTTCTCTTTGTATAAAGTGTTGTTTGTTACGATAGAGATGTATCACGCTCCTTTTTATGGATGGATTCATGATCTATCTGCGCCAGACCCATTAGGCTTAATGACAATATTTGGATTAGTTCCTTGGGATGTGCCACCTATACTTTCAATAATTGATATTGGTATTCTTCCTATCATTATGGGGTTCACTATGTGGTTACAACAAAAACTAAATCCTGCTCCCGCTGA
>CACKSM010000050.1 GCA_902602885.1 uncultured Alphaproteobacteria bacterium | reverse complement strand
TCTTGAATTGAAATATTACCTAATTGATTTAAAGGTGTTTTTGCACCATACGCATCTACAAATATACTATCAAGCATTGATGGATTGGCCCTTGATGTCCTTAAAGTGTTAAGTTCTTTTTCATAGTGCATTACAGCAGAGCTCATTTTAGTTTCAATATCAGACATAATTAACTTATCTTACTATATGAACCTTTTCTATTCAAAACATTAATTAGTGAATTTTTCTTAAATATATTTGTAATAAAAATTGGTATTTTTGTATCTTTTGCCAAACTGATTGCAGTAATATCCATAACTTTTAAGTTCTTATTTATAACATCATTGTAAGAAATATTTTTTATTAGTTTAGCATTTTTATACTTTATTGGATCTTTATCATAAATGCCATTAACTTTTGTTGCTTTAATTATTAACTTACAATCTAATTCAGAAGCCCTTAAGGTAGCAGCTGTATCTGTCGAAAAAAAGGGGTTGCCTGTACCGGCTGCAAATATAACTATTCTATTTCTTTCTAAGTGCCTTATTGCTCTTCTTCTTATGTAAGGTTCTGCTATTTGAGACATTGTGATTGCAGATTGGACTCTTGTAGGGACATCTATTTTTTCCAAACTACTTTGAAGTGATAAAGCATTCATTACTGTTGCTAACATCCCCATATAGTCAGATGTAGATCTATCTATTCCTTCTGAGGCACCTTTAATTCCTCTGAAAATATTACCCCCTCCGATAATTAGGCAAATTTGATATTTTTTTTTATAAACATTCTTTATTTCATTAGAAATTTTATTAATAGTTGAAACATCTATACCATAAGTTGAGGAACCCATTAAAGACTCGCCAGAGATTTTAAGTAAAATTCTTTTACTCATTCTTATAAACTTATAAGCTCAAAAGATTTTAACTTAAATTCATATTTAGAATATTCATCTAAAACAACTCTTACAGTTTTGTCTTGATCTAAAATAAATGATTGATTCAATAAAGTTACTTCACTATAAAATTTCTTCATTTTTCCACCTAAAATTTTATCAATCATACTTGAAGGTTTTCCAGAATTTAAGATCAGCTCTCTTTGAATTTTTTCTTCCTTTTCAACTATATTTTTATCCAAATCATTAATATCTATAGATTCAGGCTTCATTGCAGCAATGTGCATACATAAATTTTTTGATAAAGATTCAATTTCTTCATTCTTACTAGTGCATGTAAATTCTAATAAAGATATTATCTTTCCAATATTAGACCTATAACTATTATGAATATAATAAGAATGGTAAGAGGTTTTATTTTCTTTGACTAAAAGATCATTTAAAATTAAATTTTCACCAATTTTAGCAATCATTGAGTCAAAATAATCTTTAATTGTTCCATTTTCATAATTTAAACTTAAAAGATCATTCGTATCAATTTTAGAATTATTTTTTAACACTATCGAACCCAAGTCATCAAGAAAATCAAGAAAGGTATCACTTTTTGCCGCAAAATCAGTTTCACTGTTTACTTTAATTAAGACTGTAATATCTTTATTAGAATAAACACCTACAGCGCCTTCATTTGCCTCTCTATCACTTTTTTTAGATGCTTTTGCTAAACCTTTTTTTCTCAAAGACTCTATAGATTTTTCAATATCATTATTATTCTCTTCTAAAGATTTTTTACAATCTAAAAAACCGGCTCCGGTTTTATCTCTTAATTCTTTAATTAAATCTGTAATGCTTGACATTATTTCTCATCCTTTTTTAAATTATCATCACTTTTTTCATTTTCATTTTCGCTAGATTGATTTTGAAAATTTGCTGCATCTTGAATAGTTGCAAAAAAATAATTTTTGTAAAGATTTATAGATCTAAGCGCATCATCGTTTCCTGGAATCACATAATCAATATTTTCTGGGTCACCATTGGAATCTACAATAGCAACAACAGGAATTTTAAGTTTATTTGCTTCACGTACTGCTATTTTATCCTTTATTACATCAAAGATAATCAATAAATCAGGTTTTCCATTAAGAGATCTGATACCACCAATATTTAAATCAAGTTTTTGTTTTTCTCTTGAAATATCCAGTAATTCTTTTTTAGATAAATTTTTTGATTGATCATTATTTTGTAAAAATAATTCTATTTCTTCAAGTCTTTTAATTGAGTTTGATATTGTTTTCCAATTAGTTAGAGTTCCACCTAACCATCTTTTATTTACATAGTAGTTATTATTTAGCATTGCTAATTCTTTAACAATATCGCTACACTGTTTTTTAGTACCTACGAAAAGAATCTTTCCTGATTTTGATACAGTTTCATGTATTTTTGTAAGTGCTGTATTTAATAACTCTAAAGTAATTCTTAAATCAAAAATATGTATATTATTTCTGACACCATAGATATACTCCTGCATCTTAGGGTTCCATCTTCTTACATTATGGCCAAAGTGGACACCTGACTCTAAAAGATCTTCAATTTTAACTTCTGGCAAATTCATATTTACTCCCGGTTTAACCTCCACAGAAATAAAAACACCGGTTTTTTCTGTGTGCTAGATTTAATTTGATTGTTCTAATATTATAATGAGTTATTTTTTCAAGATATTTCTAAAGAATAATCTAAAATTTTAGATTTATTTAAATCATCAAGTTTTTTGTATGATTTAATTGAATATTTATTGAAATCAAAATTTACTAATTTCTGATCTACTGTAATGAAGACA
>CACKSM010000049.1 GCA_902602885.1 uncultured Alphaproteobacteria bacterium | reverse complement strand
CTTCATGAACAAATGTATACCCACACAAATGACCAATGTATGCTAAAGCTGAGTGGGAAGCATTCAGTATTTTAAGTTTATTATTTTCATAAAATTTTACATCTTCAACAAATTTTATTTTATTATTTGATAAAATATTTTTTAGCTCACCATTATTTGACTGAATATACCAATCTCTATAAGGTTCAGTAACCACAATTGAATTATCATTATATGGCAAGTTAAAATATTCAGATTGTTTATTATTATTTGGAACAATTCCATCAACCATAGATAATGGGAACTCAATATTATTATCAAACCAATCTAAACACTTTGGATATTTTTTTTCTATAAATTGTTTAACTAAATTTTTTAAAATTGTTCCATTTGCAGACAAATTATCGCAACTTAAAACGATTAATTTTTTTTTGTTTTTTTTATATCTTTCTATTATTCCAAAACTTAGATGACCTATCAAAGTTGATAACTCTTTATCCTCTAGATCATTAATTATTTGATTCGAAAAATTTAATTTTTTATTTTTATCAAAATGATATCCCTTTTCTGTAACAGTAATTGTAATTAATTTAATTTTTTCAGATATAATTAAATTTCTTATTTCATTCTTGTGTTTTAAACCAAATAAAACTTTTTTAATTGGATTTAAAATATCAACTTTTTTGTAATTATTTGATATCCTTACCAAAGAATACAAGTAGTCTTGTAATTGCATTTTATTATTTGTTTCTTCAGACCTTAAATTGACCCCAATTATGGAAATGTTTTTGTTATTTTCTAATATTTCATGAATATATAGTGCTTGGTGAGCTCTATGAAAATTACCAATACCGAAATGAAGTATGCAATCTTCATTATTATTAATATTATAACTTGGAAATGATTGTTCTTTTAAAAGGTTTCTATTTATGTTTTTATTTAATTGCATATTAATAATTAAAATATACGTAAACAGAAGATGATCAATAAAATATATAAAAGTGTGCTTATAACTGGTGCATCAAGTGGTATTGGCTTAGAAACACTTAAAAGATTTTTAAAAGAAAATGTAAAAGTTTATGCTCTTGATAAAGACGTTTCAATATTAGAGAAATTGAAAAAAAAACATAAATTTGAAATCATTCAAATTGATCTCTTTGACACGGATCAAATTTATAAAATACTATCCAAAGTAAAAGTTGATATTATAGTTTGTAATGCAGGCATTGGAAGAGGGGCTGAAGGTATATTAAAAGCGTCAAGGCAAGATATTGAATTATCTACAAGATTAAATGTCGAGTCTTATCTTCATACTTTAAAAGCTATTGTTCCAGGAATGATAAAAAGAAGAAAGGGGCATGTAGTTTTAATGGGTTCTCTTGCAGGTCTATACCCACAAATGAGTACTGTTTATGGCGGTCAAAAAGGTGCTATCCATAGAATTGCGCAAAGCTTAAGAATTGAACTGAGTGGATCAAGAGTGAAAGTTTCTGAAATATGTCCTGGAAGAACTAAAACAAATTTTGGTAAAGCTGCATTTACAGATAAAAATAAAGCTAAAAAATTTATGTCTGGTTTTACTCTTCTCGAGCCAAGAGATATTGCTGATGCTATTATGTTTGCAGTAAGTGTTAGATGGCGAAGTAATATTAGCACTATTGAAATTTCTGGCACAGAACAATCCCCAGGCGGAGTGCCGATTATTGCAGTAAAAGATCCAATACTTTCATAAATTAATTAAATATTTTTTATTTTAATATAATAAAATTAATTATGGAAAAACCTGTCAGATATGGTGTTATTGGCATAGGAGGTATGGGAGCAAATCATGCTAAAAAATTACAAGAGAATAAAATAGAAAATGCCATCTTAGCTGCAGTTGCTGATTCAAATGTAGAATATAAAAATAAATATGAAAACATTCCTTTTTTTGAAAATACTGATAATTTTTTTGATAATAAAATTATAGATGCGGCAATCATTGCTACACCTCATAAATCGCACATAGATCTAGCGAAAAAAGCTCTCGAAAATAATATTAATGTTATAATTGAAAAACCTTTAGCAATAACTAGTAAAAAGTGTCGAGAATTTATTAATATTTCACAAAGTTTTAAAGCATTTTTTACTGTTATGCTAAATCAAAGGACTAATCCTGTTTATGTTAAGATAAAGGAACTAATTAATGGAAACGAATTAGGTAAAGTTCACCGTTTTCAATGGACAATAACTAATTGGTTTAGAACAAACTATTATTATCAGACGTCTAATTGGAGAGCTAAATGGGAAAGTGAAGGTGGAGGCGTTTTAATAAATCAGAGTATTCACCAACTTGATTTGTGTCAGTGGTTATTTGGTATGCCTGACAGTGTATATACTGATTTGGGATTAGGTCGCTTTCATGAGATAGAAGTTGAAGATGAAGTGACTTCAATCTTTAAATATAAAAATGGATTAAAAGGTGTATTTATTACAACAACAGGTGAAGCTCCTGGTGTAAACAGATTGGAAATTGCATCAGATAAGGGTTTAATTACAATTCAGGATAATAATGTTATATGGGAAAAAATAGATTCATCTACTGAATTCATTAAAAACTCTAAAACACTTTTTGGAATGCCTAAAAAAGAAAAAATTAATTTTAATTTTAAGGCTGATTTGGATCAACATATTGAGCATCAAAGACTTATTCAAAACTTTACAAACTTCCTCCTAGGAAAAGAAAAACTGTTAGTGAGTGGAAAAGATGGTTTAAATTCAGTTGAATTAATTAATGCGATGGTTCTATCGGGATTAGAGGAAAAAAAAATAGAGCTTCCTTTAG
>CACKSM010000048.1 GCA_902602885.1 uncultured Alphaproteobacteria bacterium | reverse complement strand
TTTACAAAAACCCGATGTAATTGTTCATATGCCAGGTAATAGACACATAATTATAGATTCAAAAGTATCCTTAGATTCTTGGCATGATTATTCTAATACAAATGACAATCAACAAAAGAAGATATTTTTGAAAAAATTTTTGGATTCAACAAAAACTTCGATTAGAAGTCTGAGTAAAGATAATTATTCAAAAATATATGGAATCAATACAATTGATAATGTTTTAATGTTTGTTCCAATAGAACCAGCATTACTTACTTTATATAATGAGGCAAATAAACTTATAGAAGATTCATGGAACAATAAAATAATTATTGTTGGGCCATCAACTTTACCCTTTTTACTTAAAGCTGTAGAAAATATGTGGCGGGTTGATAAACAATCTAAAACAATAAAAGATATAGCATCAGCTGCATCAGATATTTATGACAAAACAGTCAGTGTATATGAGTCGTTTGTAAAAGCTAATCAGTCAATAGATTTAGCTAAATTAAAAATGGATGAAGCTAAACAAAGATTGCAAGATGGTTCAGGAAGTTTGACTAAAAAAGTAGAAAAGATGAAAAAATTAGGAAGATTAAGTACTAAAAAACAGTTGCCAGATATAAATGACGATGTAATAAACTAAATAAATGCCTAGTTTTGATATTGTAAACAGATTAGATCATCAAGAAATTGACAACGCACTAGGAAATGCGACAAGAGAAATTACCACCAGATACGATTTTAAAGGATCAGATACTTCAATTGAAAAAAAAGAAAATACTATAGTTGTTATTACTGATGATGAAATGAAAGCTGGTCAAGTAAATGACATGCTCGTTACTCATTTTGTTAGACGAAAAGTTGATCCTTTATGTTTAAAAAAAAATGATATGGAAAAAGCTGGGGGAAATAAAATTCGTCAGACGTATGAATTAGTAGAAGGAATTGAACAATCCCTGTGTAAAAAAATTACTTCTGATGTCAAAAGTTCTAAATTAAAAGTTCAAGTAAAGATCAACGGGAATGAACTTCGTGTTGAAGGAAAGAAAAAAGATGATTTACAAAGTGTAATGAAGCTTATTGAGGATGCTAAGATAGGTATACCAGTCCAATTTGTAAATTTTAGAGATTAAAAAATGATTACATGGGAATTAATAGCTGCTTTAGCAGTGTATAATTTTATTATGTACGTAACTCCAGGTCCAAACAATAGTATTTTAACTGCATCAGGTATAAAATTTGGATTTATAAGATCTATACCTAATATTTTTGGGATTCCTTCTGGTCATGGTTTGCAATTAGCACTTGTATGTCTAGGTCTTGGATCTTTGTTTATTACCTATCCTATACTCTATGATATTTTAAGATATGTTGGAGCAGGCTACATTCTTTATTTAGCATATAAAATGTTTGGGTCTTTAAATATTTCAAAGACTGAAGATAGATCAAGACCATTAAAATATCATGAAGCAATTTTGTTTCAATTTGTAAATCCAAAAGCTTGGGTAATCTGTTCAACTGCAGTAACATTATATTATCCAAAAGATGAAAATATAATAATTGGAACACTTTTTATGGTTATTATGTCTACAGTAGTTAATATTCCTTCTATTAGTATATGGGCATATGGAGGAAGTGTTATCAGACAATATCTTAATAATGAAAAATTAAAAAAAATTGTTGAATGGTTTTTAGCAATCCTTTTAATTATAACCGCAGGCTCAGTACTATTTTACAACGCTTAGGGTTTAGGGATTACATTAAATTCACCTACAGAATTATATCCTTTAATAACTGCAGGTCTTGTTGATATTTGTTTATACCATCTCAACACATTTGGATAATCATGCAAATTTATTTGATGCCTTTCATAACGAGCTGTCCAAGGCCAAATTGAAATATCAGCTATTGAATAGTTATCTGAAAAATATTCTTGTTTAGAAAGTCTTTTATCCAAAATTGAATATATATGTTGTGCATAGCCTTTTGTTTTATCTTCTGCAAATTTGCTTTTACCAGGATGATAAAACAAATATTGATGAGCCTGGCCTAGCATTGGCCCAACGTAAGCCATTTGAAAAAAAACCCATTGTATTATTTCCCAATACTTATCTTTATCTAGAAATTTATCATATTTTTTTGCCAGATAAAGAAGGATAGCCCCGGATTCGAACACTGTTTGGTTGTTATCATTATCTACAATTACAGGAATTTTATTTGCAGGAGATATTTTTGAAAACTCTTCACTAAACTGCTCTTTTTTATCTAAATTTATTAAAATTGGATTAAAATCCAAACCTAATTCTTCAAGCATAATGCTAATTTTTCGACCATTAGGGGTAGGTGATGAATACAAATCAATCATTTTTTTTAGAATTTAATTAATAGAGAACTATATTCATAATATGCAGGAGAATATAGATAATATTATAAAATTAGCCTGGTGCGATAAAACCTCTTTTGAAAAAATAAAAAGAATTCACGGTGTAACCGAATCAGAGGTTATAAAAATAATGAGAACAAATCTGAAACCTAGATCATTTAAGTTATGGAGAACTAGAGTAACAGGGAGAACGAGAAAGCATGAGAAGAAAAGAAATCTATCCGAAAAATCATTTAAATATGAGAGTTATCTCTAAAATATTAATTGTCAGTATAAGCCTTTTATTTGCTAGCAAGATAGCATTAGCAGATCAAAATGATCCACGGCTAAATAATTTGTTTAAAAAATTAAATGAGACTGAAAATCAGGATGAGATAAGAGATTTGATATCTGACATTTGGAATATATGGTATGAAGTTGATGATCCAAAAGTAATTGAATATTTTGAGAAGGGTATTCAAGCTATGAATTTAAGAAATTATCCACTAGCAATTAGATTTTTTAATAATTTAATTGAAGAAGATCCTAAT
>CACKSM010000047.1 GCA_902602885.1 uncultured Alphaproteobacteria bacterium | reverse complement strand
ATTATTTAATAAACCAATATTATCATTGAATATATATTTCCACTGAAACCCTACTAAAATTGGTGAAAACATCATAGGAAACATCATTATAGTCCTTAATGTTCTCTGACCCCATGTAATTTTATTTATTAATAATGCAATTCCTAACCCAAACAACAATTCTAAATTTAAAACAACTGCTAAAAATAATATCGTTCTTCCAAAAGCATACCAAAACTTAGTGTTATCTATTAGTCTTTCATAATTACGCAATCCGACAAAATTAAACAGACTGTCAGGTCTTGTAAGTTTGTATGAAGTAAAACTAGTATAAAAAGAAAATATTAAAGGTATAATAATCACAAAACCTATTGCCAAAATAGATGGTAAAATTAAAATAAAAGGGCCGCTAAAAAATTTTCTACTCATTTATTCAGCGTAATCTACCGTTAATCCTCCTGACTCACTGGATATCCCACATGAATCAACAACTGCCATAGTGTCAATGGAGTCGTCTATAGATGTAATAAGTTTATCGTCTTCACCATTTTTGAATCTTTGCATATTAGACATAACTCCAATGAAAGCATCAGGAAACCATTTTCCATTAATATCAAATTTGACCCAATCAGTATTTTCAGTTTTAATTTCTAGTTCCTCTGGCTCTCCATTTGGATAATCTAGTAATAAACCTAATGTCATTTTTGCTGCACCTTTTGTTCCTTCTAATCTAATGTATGCATCTTGGTTTTTTCTTCCAAAAGAGTGGCAATGATTTATTGTCATGCAGCATCTTATTTGGTCACCATAATTAAAAATTGCACTTGTTCGACAATCGGCCAATTCACTAACTTTTGGATGTTTTACAGATTGACAGTATAAACTTTTGGGATTTCCTAAAACAGATCGTATCCAATCAATATAGTGAATAGAATGTAATGGAACTTCAACACGATCTAAAGTTTTTAAGAATGGCCACAATTCCCATGGCGTATGAACGTTAACATGCACTTCTAATTCAACTAAATCTCCTAATAAATTTTGTCTAATTGCTTCATAAACTGGTAGCATAATTGGACTAAATCTTAGTTGAAAATTCATGCAGGCTTTTATATTTTTTTGATGACATATTTTTCTAATTTTATTTCCTTCTTCAAGAGATCTTCCCAATGGTTTTTGAAATATAGCAAAAATATTTTCAGGAAGCTTTTCTACAACCTCTAACAAAGTAGCAGGTGGTAAAGCTAAATCAAAAATACAATTTTGATTTTCAAAAGCTTCATCTAAAGACTTGTAAACATTGTTGATATTAAAATCTTTTGCGAGTTCTTTTGCTTTTTGTTCATCAACATCATATAGTCCAATTACTTCAAACCCAGCTTTTTTATATGCTGGTAAATGTGCGTCTTTAACGATACCTCCAGTTCCTATTATTACAATGGGATTATTCTTTGTAGGCTTAGGCCATGTTTGACTAAAATTTTTGATTTTTAATTCTTGATCATTCATAATTTAAAGTTTTATTGTGATGAAAATATTGACTACTCCTTAAATTAATAAGGAGTAGTCTTGCAAATGCTTAGTAATAACCAGCGTCTTGCATTAAATAATCAGTCTCTTTAGCTGCATCATCCAATGCTTCCTTTACAGATTTATCTCCAACAATTGCAGCTTGCAATTCAGGAAATATTATATTTGAAAAAGGAATCCATTCTGGAATTAATGGCGGAGTAAAAGCATCTTCAGCCATTGAAGCAGAAAAGGTTGAGAATAAATCACTCATGAACGCATTTCCTTCTGCATCCATTTCTGAAGCAATATCTTCCCATACTCTAGTCATTGTAGGAAGTTTACCACCTCTAGCTTCATGCATTTGAGCTTCATGATTTGTTAAAATCCAAATCAAAGAAGCTGCTGCTTCAAGATTTTCTTCAGGGCAACCATTTAAAATAGAGTAAGTGTGAGATCCAGACCAGCCGCCTCTTTTTCCGCCTGAACCCATAGGGAATCTAACAAGTCCCACGTCTCCTCCAATTTTGGAGTCAGCACTATTAAAGTAAGCACCCCATCCTCCCCAATCAAGGTTAAGTGCAACAGTTCCACTAGCGAATCCTAAACCAGTTTCATCCCAAAGGTAATTAAGAACACCAGCAGGGACTGCTTGAGCATTGTAAAGATCAACGAACCATTGAAGAGCTCTTTGGCCTGCTTCATCGTTAAATACAGGTTTCATACCTTCATCAAATAATGCTCCACCCTCAGCAATTACAAGCTCATAGAAACGGCCAGTGATTGCCTCTTCTTTTCCTACATACTGTGTACCATAGAAATTTGGAGGATCTGACCAAAAGATAGCTTGTTCCTTCCATTGCTCTAAAGTTTCTGGCGGGGCTAAATCATAACCATATTCAGCTTTAAATCTTTTTTTATTGTCCTCATCTTCATAAATACTTTTTATATACCAAAGATTGCTCACATCACTGTGTTGAGGTAGCTGAACTAAACGACCATCAACAGTTGAGTGATCTAGTACAAGTGGAACAAACTCAGCTAGAAAATCTTTAGGCACAATACCATTAAGATCTCTGTAGATATCACCATATTGTGTTGCAAAACTTGTGTGATTTGAAACTACACAATAACTTATATTGCCTGCAGCAATATCTTGTTTAATTTCTTTATCTAATTCAAAGTGACTTTTCTTTGATAGTATAGAAACTTTACCTCCAGTTTTTTCTTCCCATATAGGAATCATTACCTCATAAAGCGGATCGTAAGGTGCACCACCTATGAGTTTAACATCTAGTGTGATACCGCTAAAATCTCCCCAGATAGCTACTTTGTCGTTTGGAAAATTTTCATCAACTGCAAATGCGCTAAAAGGAAGAGTTAATAATGAAATAACAACTAAAAAATTTTTTAAAAATTTCATATTTCCTCCAATTTATGGATTAATACTACA
>CACKSM010000046.1 GCA_902602885.1 uncultured Alphaproteobacteria bacterium | reverse complement strand
GATATAACATCACTAGGCAAAATTACTATTCAAGGACCAGACTCTACCGAATTTTTAAATAGAATTTATTCGAATGGTTTTTCAAAACTACAAGTTGGAAAAGCTAGATACGGTATCATGTTGCGTGATGACGGTATTGTAATGGATGATGGCACATCTTGGAGATTAGCAGAAAATGAATATTTTATGACGACGTCTACAGGTGAAGCTGCAAAAGTGATGTCATGGTTAGAAGAATTACTTCAAACTAGATGGACAGATCTTTATGTTAATGTGACTAGTGTTTCTGAACAATGGGCAGGCGTATCAGTTGCAGGACCTAAATCTAGAGAAGTTCTCAATAATTGTGTCGATGATTCTTTGGTTGTAACTAATAATAACTTACCTTTTATGGGTGTTACTTCAACATTTCTTAAAGGTAATATTCCTTGTAGAATTGCAAGAATTAGTTTTTCAGGTGAATTAGCTTTTGAAGTTTATGTCAAATCAGATTTTGCTAATACAATGATGGACCTACTTTGGGAAAATGTAAAAAAATATGATGGATGTTTATATGGATTAGAAGCTTTAGGTGCGCTTAGAGTTGAAAAAGGTCATGTAACAGCCGCTGAGCTTGATGGAAGGGTAACAATTGATGATGCAGGTTTAAGCAAAATGGCTTCTACAAAAAAATCATATATTGGAAGCGCAATGAGAAAACGAGGAATATTAAAAAATAATGATCGAGAAATTCTAGTAGGTTTCTTTCCTACAAACTTAAAGGAAACTTTTAATGCTGGAACTATTGTCTGTGAAAAAAATAATATTAAAGGACAGGGTATCGGAAGAATTACTTCAGTTACTTATTCTCCTGAACTTGGACATTGGATTGGATTAGGTTTTGTCAAAGGTGGTTTAGATAAATGGAAAGATACCAATTTAGTTGGGGCAGATCCTGTAAGAAATAAACAAATGAATTTAAAAGTTGTTTCACCACATATGATTGATCCTAAAGGAGAACGAATGTATGCATAGACATTCTGCACTAGAAACAATTTATAAGGTTGGAAAATATTCATCAAGCGAGAAACAATCTCTAACATTTAAAGAATTAAAAAGTTTAGAAATTTTGCAAATTGCTTGTTGGCCAGACAAAATTGATGAAATGAATAATTTACTATCAAAAGAACTAAAAATTAAAAATATTCCTAGTTTTAATAAAGGGATAATTTTTGAAAATAAATCATTATGGAGAATTGAACCTTTGAAATGGTGGCTATTTAATAAAGAAATTGAAATAAGTGAGCAAATCGCAACAATTTTAGACATGTCTCATGCTTTCACAGGTATTGAAATTACAGGAGATAATTCATCATTATTTTTAAATAGACATCTTCCAATTGATTTAAGAGCTAGGAATTTTCCTGATCTATCTTCTGCTAGCACAGCCATTAATCATGTCAGTGTTAAGTTATTTAAAATATCCTCAAATAATTACTGTCTATATATGCCAAGAGGTTTTGCCTTATCAATTTGGGAGATCCTTCTTGAAACAGCAGATCAGTTTGGATATGAAGTATTAGAGAGATAAAAAGATTATCTAAAAAATTATGATTTTTTCACAAGAAGAATTTAATTCAAGAATTGCAAAAGTAAAACAGTCTATGAATAAAAGAGGTGTTGATATTTTATTAACCACTGATCCCTCTAATATGAATTATCTAACTGGGTATGATGGATGGTCATTTTATGTTCCACAAGGGGTAATAATTTCTATAGATGAAGATCAACCATTTTGGTTTGGAAGAAAGCAAGATTCGAATGGTGCAAGGATTACAACTTTTTTAAATGAAGAAAATATATTTGGTTATCCTGAGCAACTTATTCAATCACCACCATTACATCCATATGATTATGTAGTTAAATTATTTAAAAACAAAAATTGGTCAAGTAAAAATATTGGCGTCGAAATGGATAGCTATTATTACACTGCAGAAAATCATAGGATATTAAAAGATAATTTAACGAATGCTAAATTTATTAATGCACATCTTCTAATTAATTGGGTAAGATATGTAAAATCTGAAAATGAAATAAAATTTATGAAAGATGCTGGCACACTTGTGAAAGCAGGAATGACAACAGCATTTGATTCAATAAAAGAAGGTGTAAAACAAAGTACAGTTGCAGGAAAAATTCAAAATACTCTCATTGCTGGAAATGATTCAACACAAATTGGAGGAGAATATTCAGGTTTAGGTATAATACTTGCAAGTGGGAGATCAGCATCAGCATCACACTTAACTCCTAGTGATAAAAAATTTGAAAATAATGAAGGAACAATTATTGAATTAGGTGGTGTGAAACATCGTTATCACTGTGCCTTATCCAGAACTGTGTATGTTGGTAAACCTGATCCAAAGATATCGGATACATTAAAAATAACAAATGAAGGTATTGAGAAAGCTTTAGAACAAACAAACCCCGGAAATAGTTGTCATAATGTTGCAGTTGCTTTTTGGTCAGTATTAGAAAAATATGGATTAGAAAAAGAGTCAAGAGCTGGTTACTCAATTGGTATTGGTTATCCTCCTGATTGGGGAGAACACACACTTAGTATCCGGAAAAATGAAAAAACACTTTTAGAACCTAATGTTACTTTTCATCTTATGTGTGGAATGTGGATGGATACGTGGGGATTAGAACTAAGTGAGTCAGTTAGAGTAACAGAATCAGGTTACGAGTTACTTACTCAAGTCCCAAGAGATTTGCATTTAGTAAATTAATCATTTGCATCACCACCTCCAGCACCTTTTGCTCTAGATTCCTCTGACTCAGGTACAAAAGTTCTAAAAGCTATCTTAGATATTTGATCCCAAGATTTTATATCAGGATTTATGCCTTCAGATAGCAAATTATTTATATTTGATGATGGAATATTAATATCTAACCTTTGTTCATTTAAAATATTATTTGTAAGTA
>CACKSM010000045.1 GCA_902602885.1 uncultured Alphaproteobacteria bacterium | reverse complement strand
AAGTAAAACTGCAAATTGGACTAAAGATGATCATCTGAAAGCAGGATTTCGATATGTACCTGACGCTGTTGTAAGAAAATCTGCATTTATTGCTAAAGGTGTTGTTTTAATGCCTTCTTTTGTAAATCTTGGTGCATATGTTGACGAAGGAACAATGATTGATACTTGGGCAACAGTTGGATCATGTGCACAAATAGGTAAAAACTGTCATATTTCTGGAGGCGCTGGTATTGGCGGTGTACTTGAACCTCTTCAAGCAAATCCTGTGATTATTGAAGATAATTGTTTTATTGGAGCTAGAAGTGAAGTGGCTGAAGGTGTTATTGTTGGTGAAGGTGCGGTTTTATCAATGGGTGTATTTATTGGAGCATCTACAAAAATAGTAGATCGATCAACTGGGGAAATTCATATGGGAAAAGTTCCAGCGTATTCAGTTGTGGTACCAGGTACATTACCAGGAAAAAAAGAAGGAGATATTAATCCTTCTTTATACTGTGCAGTTATTGTTAAAAGAGTTGATGAAAAAACTAGAAGCAAAACATCAATCAATGATCTTTTAAGAGATTAATGTCAGAAATTAATTTTGATCCAGTTACTCTTACACAATCCTTAGTTAAATGTGCAAGTGTAACTCCAAAAGATGAGGGAGCTTTAACAGTCGTTGAAAATCATCTAAGTGCTATAGGATGTGACTGTCATCGATTAATTTTCTCTGGGAACAATTCTTATGAAGTAAAAAATTTATTTGCAACTATAGGAAATGAAGGAAAGCATTTTGCTTATGCTGGTCACACAGATGTAGTTCCAGTAGGAAATGAAAATTCTTGGAAATATCCTCCTTTTTCAGCAAGAATAGATGATGGTAAACTTTATGGAAGAGGTAGTGAAGATATGAAAATAATTCAATGTCCATCTGTACGAGATAAAATGGGCATGAGTTTATCTTCAAGGAACTCTAAATTCTCTAATGATCAATTAAAAATTTTCAATGTATTAGGAAATAAAATTAAAGAACATATTAATCTATTAACGCAAAATGAAATTAATAATTTAGATCAATTAAAAATAGAGCTTCTTCAAAATAATATAAATAAAATTGACTATTTAGAGATAAGAAATGAAAATAATTTAGAATTAACAAAAAATTATTCTAAAGCTAGACTATTTATTGCTTTATATATTGGTGATATAAGAATTATTGACAATTTTAAGTTATATTAAGGTATTAACCAATTATATTCTGGTTCACTATTATTAAATGTTAATTTTAATCTACGATGACCTGAAATTTCTAAATAAAGCCAATCAATTTCATTAATTTTATTTTCAACTACTGTAAAATTTTTATATCCTTTTTCACTTTCTTCATGACTTGGCTCCTTGCCGGTTAAGTGTTCAGGGATACCGTCTTCTGGAAACTCAGTGATTGAACTTGGATCTTTTAATGTTAAGTAACATTTTCTACTAAACAATCTTGTTTTGTCCCACATTTCTTTAGTTTTATCATTTTGATTATTAACCAAAGACGTTGTTTTGATTCGCATTTGAATTTTTAATTTATGATCATAAAAAACAAATTGAGAACTACTATTTTTTTTTAAATTAGGCACTTTGGGAGATCTGAAGTCTGTGTGAAAATTTAGTGTCATGCTACTGGGATCAAATTTTCTTAAGACTACAACTCTAGAATCTATTCCACCTTCACTATCAATATTACTAAAGACTGGCGTATGAAATGCGTGTTTTCTATCTTTAACTCCTCTAGTTAAATTTTTCTTTATATCCTCAAATATTTCTGCAGCATTTTCTTTTGAAGAAGTCGACATTGTTAATGTAATATAAATTGTTTTGAAGAAATAGCTAGATAATGGAAATAAATAAAATTACGAATTTATTGAATCTGGAGCATGTTAAGTTTTTAATATCTATCTTTAAAGAAAATAATATTGAAATTCGATTAGTAGGAGGATGTATACGGGATGCTCTTCTTGAAAGAGAAATCAAAGATATTGATACAGCAACAACTTTGGAGCCTCAGGATGTTTTGTCATTACTAAAAGAGAACAATATTGAATACGATGATTTTGCTATTCAATATGGATCTATAATTGCTTATCCTCATAATCGAAAAATACAAATTACAACTTTACGTGAAGATGTTAATCAAATGGGAAGACATACAAATGTAATTTACACCAATAGCTGGAAAAAAGACTCAGCCAGAAGAGATTTTACTTTCAATGCTTTATATGTTGGAAACAATAATAAACTACATGATTATTACAATGGCCAATCAGATTTAAATGAAAGTAAAATTTGTTTTATTGGTGAAATAGAGGATAGAATAAAAGAAGACTACTTAAGAATCTATCGATACTTTAGATTTAGAGGTTTATTTAATTTACCTAAAACATCTTTAAGTGATCAAAAAATTGTAGAAAAATACATTCACGAATCTTTGGCAGTGTTGACCAACGATGTAATAAGGCAAGAAATATTAAAAATGTTTAATATGTCTTTTCCTTTAAATTGTTTTTACATATCTCATCAAACGTTACAAAAATTTAAATGGGTTGAAATAGTACAAGAGCATTTCATACGAACAAAATACGACCTTGGATTAAATAAATGTCTGAATAAGATTGATAATTTAATAAATTAGTTTTTTAGTTTACAATTTTCGCACAAACCAAATATTTCTAAATTATGTTTTTTATAATTGAAGTTATTTTTTTCTGCTTGTTTTGAAAAATAAGAAAATAAATTATTTCCAGTTAGCTCAGTAACACTATCACAGTTTTCACATATCAAAAAAGATGTAGAAGTTTTTGCATTACATCCTTCATGTTTACAAGCAACGTAAGAATTTCTACTTTCTATTTTATGAACTTTTCCAATTTCAATCAATTTATCGAGTGCCCTGTAAACTTGCAGAGGAGATTTTATTCCCATTTTTTGTATATCATAAAGAATTGTGTACGCCTTCATCGGTTCAGAAGAGTTTTCTAAAACTCCAAGAACTGTTTTTTGATTCTTAGTTAA
>CACKSM010000044.1 GCA_902602885.1 uncultured Alphaproteobacteria bacterium | reverse complement strand
CAATTTTTGCACCATTAATAACAGCAACAAGTTACGAGGAGCAAAAATTTTTAATGAACAGCTTAGCTTTTCCAAGTCAAGCTCATTGGTTTGGTATTGATGATTTAGGAAGGGATTTATTTTCTCGAATAATTTATGGAGCTCGAGTGTCACTTACAATTGGTTTTGCAGCAGCGGTTTGTAGTGTTTTTATTGGTTTACCTCTTGGTGCTTTATCTGGTTTTTATGGTGGTAAAGTTGATTGGATCATTATGAGAATTATTGAAGTTTTCTCTGTAGTTCCTCCACTCATTGCTGCTCTACTTTTAGCTGCTTTAGTAGATGGTGGTTTCTTTAGTATAATATTTATCGCAGGTATTTTTGGATGGGTTCAGGTTTGTTTATTGGTGAGAGCTCAAGTTATGGCATTTAAAGAAAAAGAATTTATACGATCTAGCTTAGCTTTAGGTGCGTCCCCAATGTATGTTATTTTTGTGCATCTAATTCCTAATTCAATATCACCAATAATTGTAGGATTTGTTCAAGCAATACCCTTAGCAATGATGTTAGAAGCTGGATTAAGTTTTTTAGGTGTTGGCATTCAACCTCCGCTACCAAGTTGGGGTCAAATGATAAATCTTGGAATTAATTTTATGTTTTTTTACTGGCATATGGCTCTCTTTCCTACTTTAGCCCTTGCAATCACTGTACTGGTGACAACTTTATTTGGTGATGGATTGCGTGATGCACTTGATCCTACATTAAAAGGTAAAAGCTAGTGACATTAATAAATCAATTTTTACTTAATAAAAAAGTAACTTTTCTTAATCATGGTTCTTTTGGAGCATGTCCAATAAAAATATTTAATGAGTATCAATCATGGCAAAAAAAACTTGAAAACCAACCTGTAAAATTTTTAGATCAGTATAGAGATTTTGGTCCCAATATGACAAATGTAAGAAAAATATTATCAAAAAAAATAAATTGCAATTCAAATAATTTAGCTCCAGTAGTTAATGCAACGACTGGATTGAACGCTATTATTAAATCAATTCAATTCAATAAGGGTGATGAAGTTTTAATTTCCAACCATGAATACGGCGCTTTAGAAAAAACATGGCAGTTTATTAAAACAAAATATAAAATTAAGATAAATGTTGTAAAAGTTACACTACCTTTAAATTCTGAAGATCAATTCATACATGATTTTACAAAAAAATTTAATAATAAAACTAAAATTCTTTTTTTAAGTCATATCACATCTCCGACTGCTCTCCTTTTCCCAATAAAAAAATTAATACGTTTAGCTAGACAAAAAAAAATTATTACTATTATTGATGGAGCACATGCACCAGGACATATTGATTTAAATTTAAATACATTAAATGCTGATTTTTATTCTGGGAATTGTCACAAATGGATGATGTCACCAAAAGGTGCAGCTTTTATTTGGTCTTCAAGTAAATATAAAAATCATTTAGATCCTCTGATTGTAAGTCATGGATGGAATAAAAAAAATAAATCAATCAATCAAAAAGGTGCATTGGGAAACTCAAGATTTATTGATATGTTTGAATACAATGGAACTAAAGATCCTGCTGCTTGGTTGTCTGTACCTACTTCCATTAGATATATTAATGATTTAAAAAATAAAAAATTATTTAAAACTCAATCAAATGCTTTGTATGAGTATGCCCTGAGATTATCAAAAATATTTAAGATGCCATTACTTGCAGATAGAAAATTTTTACCCCCGCTTATGATTTCTTTGCCTATACCTAAAGTTAATGAATTAGAATTCCAAAGAAAATTGTATAAAAACTATAATATTGAAATACCAATTATTCCTTGGGAAGATAAAAGTTTTGCTAGAATTTCTTATCAATTATACAATTCTAAAAGAGATCTTGAAAAATTAGAAAATGCATTAAAAAAATTATTAAGATTTTAATTTTATAGCAATAAATATTAACTTGTTATTTATATTATATTCAATATAAAAAAATTATGGTTGGCAGTGTAAACAAAACAATTTTATTAGGAAACTTGGGTAGAGATCCTGAAATTAGATCCATGCAATCCGGTGCTAAAATGGCTTCATTTTCTATTGCAACTTCAAAAAGATGGAAAGATAGAAACACTCAAGAGCAAAAAGAGAAAACATCATGGCATAATATTGTAGTTTTTGGAGACGGTTTAGTAGATATAGTTGAAAAATATGTGAAAAAAGGCTCTAAAATTTATGTTGAAGGAGAGCTGCAAACGAGGAAATGGCAAGATAAAGATGGTAACGACAGATACACTACAGAGGTTATTTTACAGGGATATAATTGTAATTTGACCCTTTTAGATAGTAGAAACAACAATTCTCAGATATCTGATAATTCTCAAGATATGGATCAATCTAAGCCAATTGAAGACAATTCTTTTGGAAATCAATCCAGTGATTCTGATGATTTAGATGAAGATATACCTTTTTAAATTTCCTCATTAGATAATAATATTTATTTACTGATAAATAATACTTTTTTAATATATTTTAATCATTTATTTATATTGGTTTAAATTGTGCTTTTTGATATAAAAAAGTCTTAATTTTTCATAGAAAACTTGGATTTTTTTAGTGCCTGACGATATAGATACATCAAATAACGACAATCAAGAGCCTGCTAATATACCTACAGTAAGTTTAGAGCAAGAAATGCAAAAATCCTACCTGGATTATGCAATGTCTGTAATAGTTAGTAGGGCGCTTCCAGACTGTAGAGATGGCTTAAAGCCAGTCCATAGAAGAATATTATACTCTATGAGTGAGTCAGGGTACAATTTTAATAAACCATATAAAAAATCTGCAAGAATAGTGGGTGATGTAATGGGTAAATATCATCCTCACGGAGACTCAGCTATTTACAATTCCATGGTTAGAATGGCACAAGATTTTTCTATGCGATTAGAGTTGGTTGATGGTCAAGGGAATTTTGGATCATTAGATGGAGATCCACCTGCAGCGATGAGATACACTGAAGCACGTCTTGCTAAAGTATCCGAGAAACTTGTTGAGGATATTGATAAAAGCACTGTTACGTTTCAACCTAATTATGATGACACAACAAAAGAACCCTCGGTTCTGCCATCCCAATTTCCAAATCTTTTAGTTAATGGTGCATCTGGAATTGCAGTTGGAATGGCGACTAAT
>CACKSM010000043.1 GCA_902602885.1 uncultured Alphaproteobacteria bacterium | reverse complement strand
TGCTTTTGGTTCTTCTGCTGGCTTAGCTTCTGCTTCTTCTGCTTTTGGTTCTTCTGCTGCAGCTTTCGCAGCTTCTTCTTTTTCTTTAGCAGCAGCTAAACGTTCCTGAGCTTTTTTCTTAGGTAGATGTTTTTTTGTTTTTTCAGTAATAACTGGTTTTTCCATCACACCAAGATTGCTAAGAAAAATAGAAATTCTATCTGATGGTTTTGCTCCTTTTGCAATCCATTCCTTAGCTTTATCTAAATCCATTTTAACTCTATCAGCACTATCCTTTGGAAGCATTGGGTTATAGGTTCCAATTTGATCTATAAATTTTCCATCTCTAGCTCTTCTAGAATCAGCAACTACTATTCTATAAAATGGTCTTTTCTTTGCACCACCTCTTGATAATCTTATTCTTACTGGCATTTTATTTCCTTTCTAATTTATGTTTGGAGGAAGATTTCCTTGTAATTTTTGCATTAAATCACTGGGAATTCCTCCTTTGCCCATTGATTTCATTCTCTTCATCATTTTTTGTGATTGGAGAAACTGTTTTAATAACCTGTTAACGTCTTGAACTTTTGTTCCAGATCCTTTTGAAATTCTAATTTTACGTGAAGCCTTTATAATATCTGGATCAGCCCTTTCTTTTTTTGTCATTGAACTGATTATAGCTATTTGTTTATCAATCATTGAATTAGAAATTTTATTTTCTGCCATTAACTTCTGTGCCTTTGAAACACCTGGCATCATAGAAAGTAAACCGGAGACTCCACCCATTTTACCCATTTGCTTTAATTGATTGGCAAAATCTTCAAGATCAAATTTTCCTTTAGCGATCTTTTTTGCCATATCTTCCATTTCTTCTTTATCAATATTTTCAGCAGCTTTTTCGACAAGAGATACAATATCTCCCATACCTAAAATTCTTTGTGCAATTCTTTCAGGATGGAAAGCTTCAAAATTTTCTACTTTTTCACCTAGTCCTATAAATTTTATAGGAGAGTTTGTTATCGATTTAATTGATAGTGCTGCACCACCTCTGCTATCACCATCTATTCGAGTTAAAATTGATCCAGTGATATTTATTGCATCACTAAAACTTTTAGCTACATTTGCAGCGTCTTGTCCTGTTAGAGCATCTGCTACTAATAATGTTTCGTCAGGTTTAAACTTATTTTCAATTTCAATTAATTCACTCATTAACTTTTTATCTACAACTTGTCGTCCAGCAGTATCTAAAATAAGAATATCAAATAAATTTTTTTGAGCATAGTCTATAGAATCATCAACAATATTACTGACTGATGATAGATTATGACTAAAGAATTCTGAGCCGGTTTCTTCAGCTAATACTTTTAATTGTTCTTGTGCTGCTGGTCGATGAATGTCTGCTGATGCTAATAAAATTTTTTTCTTTGAAGACTTCTTTAACAAATAGGAAAGTTTGGCAATTGATGTTGTTTTACCAGATCCTTGTAATCCACAAAATAATATTTTAGTTAATTGAGAAGAAGATAAATTTAGAGATTTATTTTCTGATCCAAGAATTTTTACAAGCTCATCTTGCACAAGCTTTATGATCATTTGATCTGGCTTGACAGATTTGAGAATTTCTTTTCCTAAAATATTTGACTTGATGGAATTTATAAATTCTTTTACTACAACTAAGGAAACATCTGCCTCTAAGAGAGCAATTCTAATTTCACGTAACGTAATTTCAAGATCTGTTTCTGATATAACAGCCTTACCCCGAATACTTTGAACAATTTTTTCAAATTTTGTGTTCAGTGTATCAAACATAAATCTCCAATAGCCTTTTAACTCCAGGGCACGAAACTCGTGGGCTAGAGTACCTATCACAATTGTAACAAGCTCAATTCGTTTACAAATATAGGATTTCTTCGTGACCCTCTATTAGCTGAATAATTGAAAGTCAAGTATTCTTAAATTTCCCATATTTACTGAGATTTATCGATAAATTAGGTTATAAAACAAATATGCAAAAAGTAGACTTTATAAAGATGCATGGGCTTGGGAACGATTTTGTTATCATAGATAAAAGGTCTAACAATATCGTAATTACTGAAGATATTATTAGAAGACTCAGTGACAGAAGAACTGGAGCAGGATGTGATCAATTAATCACAATTAATAATACAAGTAATCAAAGTGCTGATGCTGAAATTGAAATTTTTAATCCTGGTGGTGATAGAGCCGAAGCTTGTGGTAATGGAACACGCTGTGTGGCAAAAATACTATTTGATGAAGATTCAAATAAAGAGATTTTAAAAATTCAATCTGATGCAGGTATATTAGAATCAAAAAAAATAGATAACAATATAAGTGTAAACATGGGTTCAATAAAAAATACTTGGGATAAAATTCCTTTAAGTAAAGAAGTCGATACAATGAATATACCAATTTCAATTGATGGATATAGTAATGGGGTTGCTGTTAATGTAGGTAATCCACATGTAGTTTTTTTTGGGAAATCGATCAAAGATACAGATCTTGAAAGTATAGGTCCTAAAATAGAAAATCATGAGCTCTTTCCAAAAAAAACTAATGTTGAAATAGTTGAAGTTATTAATTCAAATTTAATTGAAATGAGAGTTTGGGAACGTGGAGTTGGAATCACGTTAGCTTGTGGAAGTGGTGCCTGTGCGGCTGTATATGCGGCGTGGAAAAAAGGATTAATTGAAAATAACGCTGAAGTGAAACTTGAAAAAGGATCACTGCACATAAATATAGTTAATAATGAATCTATTATGACAGGACCTGCAGAAATAAGTTATCAAGGTAGTTTAGAAATATAATTTATGAAAAATAAAAACTACGTAGTCAATCTAGGTTGTAGATTGAATATTTATGAAGGTGAAATTATTAAAAACCATCTTAAAACAAATAATTTAAATAATGTTACAGTCATAAATTCATGTGCAGTAACTGAAGAAGCTGAGAAAAAAGTTTCTTATGAAATTAGAAAGGCAAAAAAAAATTTTCCTAATAATAAAATAGTAGTTACAGGATGTGCGGCTCAAATCAATCCATTAAAATATAAAGATTTAAAAGAAGTAGACTCAGTAATTGGGAACACAGAAAAATTAGAAACTTTAACATGGAAAAATATCGATCAGTCTAAAAATCTTAAAGTAGGAAATATATTAGAAGAAAGTAAAACAGTACCTAATTCAATTGAAAAATTTGAAGGAAAATCGAGAGCTTATATTGAAATACAACAAGGTTGTAACCATCGCTGTACTTTTTGTATTATTCCATTTGGCAGGGGCAATAATAGAAGTGTACCTGCTGGAGAGATAGTAAATAAAATAAAAAAAATTGTTAGCAATGGATATAATGAAGTAGTCTTAACAGGAGTAGATATAACTGATTATGGAAAAGATCTTCCAGCAAAACCGACTTTTTCTAACTTAATTAAAAGAATTCTAAAATTAGTACCTGAATTAAGACAGCTGCGTTTGTCTTCAATTGACTGCGCTGAAATAGACGAAGATTTTTGGGATGTTTTACAGGACGAAAGATTGATGCCTCATTTTCATATAAGTTTACAAGCTGGAAACAATTTAATTTTGAAAAGAATGAAAAGAAGACATTCAAGGGAAATGGCAATTAATTTTTGTAAGAAAGTTTTATCTATTAGGAAAG
>CACKSM010000042.1 GCA_902602885.1 uncultured Alphaproteobacteria bacterium | reverse complement strand
AAGTTTATCACAATTCTTCCCTTCATCCGAACCAAGTGGGTATTTCAATTTATACTTATCAGAAAACTTTTTATTCCGATCAATAGGATCTTTAGAGACTCCTATTACATCAAAGCCAATTTTATTAAATTTTGTTAAATATTTCTGAAAGTCTGCGACTTCTACTGAGCATCCACCAGTTAACGCCTTAGGGTAAAAGAATAAAACTGTTTTGTTTTTTAATTTAGATGAATCAAACTCATTATCATTAGTTAATTGAAGTTTTATCTTAGGAATTTTTTTCATAATTATACTACTAGCTTAAGACCGTACCCGGCTTTTTTAACTCTTGTTTTAAAATAATTTTTATTAAATTTATTCAAAGTTGGCTTTGTATTTATTTGATTTTCGACTTTAATTCCAGCTTTCTTAATAGAATTTATTTTATTTTTGTTATTTGTAATAAGATTAACTTTATTTATTTTTAATAATTTAAGTATTCTAGCTGCAATATTAAAATCTCTTTCATCATCTAAAAAACCAATATTATGATCGGCATCTATTGTATCCATACCCCTTGCTTGAAGAGAATAGGCTCTCATTTTATTAGCTAATCCTATTCCCCTACCTTCTTGTTCTAAATATAATATAATTCCACCATTATTTCTAACCATGTAATTAATTGATTGATTTAATTGTTCACCACAATCACATTTTAAAGAATGAAAAATATCACCCGTAAAACAAGCTGAATGTATTCTTAAATTAACAGATTTTTTATTTATTTTTTTTGGATTAACAATAATCGCTACATGTTTATCAGATCCAATATATGATTTAAATATTTTAAAATTAGAATTTTCATTTTTTGGTAGTGGAACTTTTGCGCTAGAAACTAATTTGATACTTTCACAAATTAATTCATTTTGCTTCAATAAATCTTTGTAATCGAATATTAAAATTCCATTTTTAAATCCAAATTCATTTATATTTTTGTAATATTTTTTATTAATTTTTTTAAAAACTAGTGATGGTATCATTTTAGCATTTTTGGAAAGATCAATACAAACATTATGAAAATTTTTAGCTTTGAATTTTTTAATATTGGTAAATTTAATTACTTTATTATTGCTAAGAGGATTGACAAATAAATTTATTATTTGATTTACATCTGTTTTAGGATTTATCTCGAAATAAACATTACTTTTAATATTCTTATTAAAAATTGATTTAGCTTTTTGTTTAGTAATAAGTAGATATTTTTCATCAATTAGGTGCTTATTGAATTGGTTAAAAATTTTACTTTGGGAGTGCTCTATATTAAAGAAAATCCAATATTCCTTGTTATTCTGAATTATTAAGGGTCTTCCAGTTCTGAGTTCGTTAATTGCCCTATCAATTATAGTTCCTGTATTAGATTTGAAACTCATGAAAACTTTATATAGATATAAAAATAATAAAAACAAATGATAACATCAAAAAATATAGGAATTTTATTAGATTTCATAAAAAATTCTAAAAAGAATAATGATTTATATTTATTGGTTAAAAAAAATAGTATTTCTTTAACATCAAAATCAAAAAGTAACTTTTACATAAAAAATAAAAATCTGGTATCTAAAATTAATATAAGTAAATTTTATCAATCAATCTTAAATATCCTGATGCCGATATTAAGAAAAAACAAAAAATTAGTTATAGCTCAGATAGGACAAAGTATTGATGGTAGAATTGCATTAAATAATGGTAATTCACATTACATAAATAATCCCAAGAGTATTATTTATCTACATTGTTTACGAAGTATCAGTGATGCAATTATTGTAGGTTCAAATACTATTAAAAAAGACGATCCCCTTTTAACAACAAGAAAAATAAAGGGCACAAATCCAAAAAGAATTATTATTGATGGCAGTCTTTCGTTAAATAATAAATATAAAATATTTAATGATGGTAATGAAAATATAGTTTTTACAAAAAGTAATAAAAAAATTAGATTGAATAATTCCACAATAATAAGATTAAAAGAAAAAAATTTTACTAAAAACTTAATTACGCAAATAAAAAAACTTAATTATAAAAATATTTTAGTAGAAGGAGGATCAAAAACTATTTCAGAATTAATAAATAATAAATATATTGATATTCTTCAATTTATGATTGCACCAATATTAATAGGTTCCGGAATTAATTCATTAAATTTAAAAGAAATCTCAAATCTCAATAAAGCTATGAGACCAAAACATAATTTTAATGAATTAGAAAATGAAATTATAGTTAATTTATTTCTTAATAGCTAAAAAATCTGTATTATTTAAAATAAATCTGGAATTTTTTTCTTTAATACATTTTAAACGAAATTTTAACCAATCATCTAAGTTAAGTTTATTTTTTTTAATAATTTCTCTACAAAAATTTAAAAAATAAATTTGAAATTCATAATTTTTACTAACATTCCATGTAGAGTCTAAAACATATGTTGTGTGAGTTCTTTCAAATACATTATTTATTAATTCAGTACAATCTGGTCCAACGGCCACTTCCCCTACTCCTTTGTCAGATTTTTGATCTTTATTAAAAAAATTAAGAATTTTTTTATCATCCTTGTGTTTTGGAAAAAATTTAAAATTACCGTTATAATTTAATGCAAAGTAGACAATTTCTGTATCAAGATTTAATTTATGAAAATTTTTAAACCATGTTTTTGGAAGAATATCTAAAAAAGCAGATCCAGTAACTAAATTATAATCATTAAAATTTATTTTTTCTAGATTATTAATTACATCAACGATTTTAAAATTAGTTTTTTTTATTTTAGATGATAATTTTATATTTTTTTTAAAATAATTTGTTGATTGATGTGATATGTCTACAAAAGACCAATATTGAATATTTAATAATCGCGACTTAAGAAATCTATAATTAGATCCAGCACCTGAACCTAAATCAATTATTCTAATATTTTTTTTATTTTTAAAAAATTTATTAATTAAATATAGTATTCTTTTGTTTCTTGAATTTCTATCGACAGTTTCTCTAAGATTTAACCATTTATTTTGAAATTCATGCATATTAAATTAATTTAACAAATTTCTTTGCTGACTCTTGAGGAGTAAGAAGATATCTTTTATTTTTATGAATATTTATATTTAGTTTTTTAAAATTTTTCTTATTTAATATATTTTTAATAATTATATTTCTAAGATCATTTACTTCAAATTTTTTAAAATAAATAATACCCTTTTTTCCTAATGTATTTAAGATAGTATTAGTAAAAAAAGTTACAATTGGCTTTTTAATTATTAATGCATTTGCTAAAGACATACCAAAACCTTCATATTTACTTACAGAAATGTAACAATCTGTTTTAGAATATAGTTTAGCTAATTTTGTATCTGAAATAACACCATGGAATATTATTTTTCTGTTCATTGAATTTTTAGAAATAAATTTTTTGAGTTTTTTGTAATAACTTATATCTCTTGTAGTATCACCAACAATTTCTAAAATAAAATTATCTAAAGGCTTTAAAACTTTTAATAAAAAAAGATAATTTTTTCTATTTATTATACTTCCACATGTTAAAAGATGAATTTTACTATTATTTTTAAAATTATATTTTGATAGTCTTTCTATACCAGGTTCAACTACAGATATTTTATTATTTAGCACCTTAAATTCATTTATTAATAAATTT
>CACKSM010000041.1 GCA_902602885.1 uncultured Alphaproteobacteria bacterium | reverse complement strand
TGCCTGAAATTGATTTACCAGCACATTCTTGGGCATTACTAGAAATCATGCCAGAACTAAGAGAACAGTCTTCAAATATAGTTAGTGAAGATGTTGGTTCGTATAAGAATAATACAATAAATCCTTCCTTAGAAAAAACTGTAACTTTTTTAAAAGATATGTTGAATGAAGTAAGTGATATTTTCTCATATGATGTAATTCATGTTGGCGTTGATGAAAGACCAAGTAATGCGTGGGAAGGTTCTCCAGCAATTATCGAGTTTATGAAAAAAAATAATATTAAATCACAAGAGGAATATCAAGATTACTATATGAATTTTTTAATAGATTTTCTAAAATCAAAAAATAAAAGAACAGCTGCATGGAATGAGGCGGCAGTGTCTCCTCATATCGATCATGGTGTGGGTGGAAGTGCTGGAAAAATTGATAAATCATGTTTGATCTTTTCATGGGAGCATTCAGATGTTGCAAAAGAAACTACAAATAAGGGATTTGAAACAATACTTTGTCCTGGTCAAAAAACATATTTTGATATGGCTTATAATAACTCAACTGAAGAAAGAGGTATTTGTTGGGCTGCAACTATAGAAGTAAAAGATATTTATGAATGGGACCCAATAAAAGATATAAATAAATCAGAATTGATAAAAGGGTTACAAGGTCAACTGTGGTCAGAGACAATTACAGATAAAAAATTTTTTGATCAAATGATCAACCCAAGATTAGCAACTTTATCAGAAGTTGCATGGAAAGGAAAAATTTCAAGAAAATGGATAGAATTTCGTTCAGCACTTCTAAATTCTATGGATTTTTTAAAAAAATTAGGCTGGCGATATCACAATTTTTAATGTTAAAGTAAAATAAATATGAAAATAGGGGCAGTCGGTTTTGGGAGTAGGACAGCAGGTGTTTATAATGAATTTTCAAAAGTTAATCCAAATTTTGAAATGGTTGCTTATGTAGATCCTCAGCCAATAGGTAAAGATTTTGCTGAGAAAAATAATTTTTTTCCAAATAAATCATATTCAAGTTTAAACGAAATGTTGGATCGAGAGAAACTGGATATGTTAATGATTGGGTCCCCTAATCATTTACATTTAGATCATATTAAGCTTGGATTAAGAGCAGGATTACAAATATTTGCTGAGAAACCTATAGTAATAAGCGAACAAGAAACTTTTGAGTTAGCAAAATTAATAAAAGAATATGGCAAAGAAAGAATTATTGTTGGCTTAGTTTTAAGATATTCACAGCAAGCAAGATCTGTGAGAAAATTATTAGATCAAAATGCTATTGGAAATATAATATCTATTGAAGCTTCAGAACATATCGTGCCTTCGCACGGTGCTTTTTTTATGAGAAACTGGAGAAGAAAACAAAAATATTCTGGAGGCTTTATGCTGGAAAAATGTTGTCATGACATTGACTTTTATTCAATGATTACGAAGAGCAGACCAATTAAAGTTGCTAGTTTTGGTTCAAGAAGATCTTTTATACCCGAAAATCTTCCTGAGGGTTCTCATGAACAATATACAAAAGACAGACTGAAAGGTTGGGAGTCAAAATCAAATGTTTTTGATAGTGATGCTGATATTGTCGATCATCAAGTAGCAATAATAGAATATGCAAATAAAGCAGTACTATCTTTTCACACTAATATGAAAGTTCCAGACGAATTTCGAAGATTTGCAGTCATAGGATCTGCGGGAATGATTGAGGGAGATTTTGTTAAAGGATTTATGAAAGCTCATGATGAAAATAATAATGTACTTATTGATGAAGATTATGGAGCAGCTTTTGGAAAAGAAATTAAAGGTCATTATGGCGCAGATAGCATGATGGCTCAAGACATTAACAATTATTTATTAAAAAATAATAAAGAATTACCTGTTGGTGTAATAGAGTGTATGGAGGCAGGAATTGTTGCTATGAAAATTGACGAAGCTAGAAATACTGGTAAAGTAATTGACTTAACAAGCACTTGGGATAAGTTCGATTCCCTATTAAATTAGTAATTATGAATCAAAAATTAAAATCATATACCGCCCAAACATATATAGCATATGCACTAATTGCTCCTGCCGCTCTTTATATAATTCTTATAGTTGCTTGGCCATTATTAGAAACAATTAGATTATCTTTTACAAATTCTAGCTTAGCAGGAGAAGATTATGTTGGGTTAGAAAATTATCAAAAAATGTTTTCTAGTAAAAAATTTAATGGAATAGTGACTAGAACATTTGTTTGGATGTTTTTTTCGGTCTCTTTAAAACTTATTATTGGTTTAATTGGAGCTGTTTTACTTAATGCTAATTTAAAAGGAAGATCAATTTTCAGGGTACTTGTAATGCCTCCATGGGTCGTTCCAATTGCAATTGGTATGCTAGGCTGGTTATGGTTATATAACGGTTATTTTGGAATTATCGCTGGTGTTGGTATGCGAACTGGTATTTTGGATGGTCCTTTTGGGTTTCTTGCTTACAAACAAAGTGCCTTTATTTCTACAATTATTGCTGATGTTTGGGTTGGAACACCAATGGTAACCGTTTTCTTTCTAGCTGCAATGCAGGGTGTGCCAAGAGATTTATACGAAGCTGCTTATTGTGATGGCGCTTCTAGATGGGATAGATTTTTTAAAATTACATTACCTCAAATCACCCCTGTCATTATTACAATGTCATTATTATCTGCTATCTGGACATTCAACTCATTTGAAATAATTTGGATATTGACAGAAGGTGGACCAAGAGGTTCTACAACGACATTAATAATCGACACCTATAAACAAGCATTAGGAAATTATAAATTTGGAAGAGGGGCTGCTAGAGCTGTAGTTGTAATGATTTTATTAATGTTATTTGCAGGCTTTTATCTAGCTTTGCTTGCTCGAATTAATAAGAAAATTTCTCATGAATAAATATAATCCTTTTGAAAAAATATTGATCTATTTTGGTATCTTTGTCTTTATGACTTTTATTCTTTTGCCTTTTATCGAAATGTTTTATGCATCGCTTCGACCTTTAGATCATTTATTTCGTTCGCCATACCAATTTTATTCAGATGATTTATCTTTTTGGGCTTATCAAGAAATGTGGAATACGGTACCTATGCTTGGAAGATATATCTTTAATAGTTTTTTTCTGGCTTCTTGCGTTGCTATACTAACTCTTATCTTTGTTATTCCTGCAGCTTATGCTTACGCACGTTTTAAATTTCCCGCTAAGAATACGAGCTTATACATACTCTTAGCAATTAATATGTTTTCAGGAGCAGTAATTTTAATACCTCTATATAAACTCTTAAGGACTTTAGGTTTATTAAATAGTTATCAATCTATGATTATTCCGGGAGTAGCTTTTTTAATACCGACTGCTATTTGGTTACTAAAGTCTTACTTTGAAAAAATACCAATAGATTTAGAGGAGGCAGCTTTTGTAGATGGTGCTTCAAGAGTACAAATACTCAGGCATATAATTGCTCCTCTTAGTACACCTGGCTTAGTTGTAGTTGGTATTTATGCATTCATTGGCGCATATGCTCAACAATTCTTATTTGCGATTACATTTAACCAGAAAAAAGAATACATGCCAATTCCAACAGGGTTATATGAATTTATAGGATATCAAAGCGTTAAATGGAATGAAATGATGGCAGCAGCCTTAGTAGGAATGTTACCAGTTTTATTATTATTTGTATTTTTACAAAAGTATATTGTAGAGGGGCTTACTGCTGGTGCGGTAAAAAACTAAATTGGATAAATATAATATATACGAAAAGATATTATTATATTCAGGAATACTAGTCTTTATGATTTTTATTCTTTTGCCTTTTGTCGAAATGTTTTATGCATCGCTTCGACCTTTAGATCATTTATTTAGATCTCCTTATCAATTTTATTCAGATGATTTATCTTTTTGGGCTTATCGAGAAATGTGGAATACGGTACCAATGCTTCCACGATATATTTTTAACAGTTTTTTTCTTGCCTCAGTAACTTCTATAATTACTTTGCTTTTTGTAATTCCAGCAGCTTATTCTTACGCACGTTTTAAATTTCCTTTTAAAAATTCTTCACTCTATATTTTATTAGCAATTAATATGTTTTCAGGCGCAGTTTTATTAATACCTCTTTATAAAGTATTAAGAACATTTGGTTTGCTAAATACGTATCAAGCTATGATAGTTCCTGGCGTTGCTTTTTTAATACCAACTGCAATTTGGCTGCTAAAGTCTTACTTTGAAAAAATAC
>CACKSM010000040.1 GCA_902602885.1 uncultured Alphaproteobacteria bacterium | reverse complement strand
GAGTTGTTATGAGTCTTCGAACTAGAATTGGCAACTTAAGTAATATTCTTGATGAAGATGAAGACCAATGCGATCATTTACAATTGAACTCCCCTGTTCTTTCAATTGAGCAATTCAAATCTATGCGTAGATATATGAAAGATACTGTGAAGATCATTGACACTACAATGGATAAAACAAATCCTGAAAATAATTTTGAGACAGAAATTTTAAGAATAAACCAAGAAGCAGAACAAGCTGTTAGAGAAGGGTATGTTCACATAATTTTAAGTGACAAAGAAATGTCTAAAACAAGAATAGCTCTTCCTATGATATTAGTTACAAGTTCTGTTCATCATCATTTAATAAAACAAAATCTTCGAACTTTTATTTCCTTAAATGTTCAATCGGCAGAATGTTTAGATGTCCAATATTTTGCAGTCCTTATCGGAGTAGGAGCAACAAGTGTTAATGCGTATATGGCACAACAAGCCATAGCAGAAAGACATAAAAAAGGATTATTCAAAAATCTCTCATACGAAGAATGTGTAGAAAGATTCATTAATTCTATAAATAATGGTTTGCTTAAGACTATGAGTAAGATGGGAATATCTGTGATCAATTCATATCGAGGTGGTTGTAATTTTGAAGCAATTGGCCTTAGTAGAAATTTAATGAGCAAATATTTTCCTTCTATGAGTTCTAAAATATCTGGTATCGGTATCAGCGGTATTGAAAGAAGATCACGATTAGCTCATGATAAAGCTTATGAAGAAAGTGTTATTACATTGCCGATTGGAGGCAACTATCGCTACAGATTTGGCGGCGAAAAACATGCTTTTGAAGCAAGATCAATACACATGCTTCAAACTGCGGTAACTTCTAATAATTATTCTTTATTTAAAAAATATTCTTCGATGATTGATGAAATGGATCCTATAAATATTCGTGATCTTTTAGACTTCAAAAAGAATAACGATAACAATAATTCAAACATCGTAGAACCTTCTCAAGAAATTAGAAAAAGACTAGTTGCACCAGGAATATCACTTGGAGCCTTAAGTCCAGAAGCGCACGAAACTCTTTCTGTAGCAATGAATAGAATAGGAGCTAAATCAGATTCAGGTGAGGGCGGTGAGGATCCAATTAGATTTAAACCTAAGCCAAATGGAGATAATGCATCATCAAAAATTAAACAAATTGCAAGTGGACGATTTGGTGTAACCGCGGAGTATTTAAATAATTGTGAAGAAATTGAAATTAAAGTTGCACAAGGTGCAAAACCTGGTGAGGGTGGACAATTGCCAGGTGGAAAAGTTACAGAATTAATTGCTAAACTAAGACATTCAACTGAAGGTGTGACACTTATTAGTCCTCCTCCTCATCATGATATTTATTCTATCGAAGATTTAGCTCAGCTTATTTACGATTTGAAACAAATAAATCCAAGAGCTAAAGTATGCGTTAAGTTAGTTGCTCAGTCAGGGATTGGGACAGTTGCAGCTGGTGTTGCAAAAGCAAAAGCTGATACGATACTCATCTCAGGTCACAATGGTGGAACAGGAGCAAGCCCACAAACAAGTATAAAGTATGCAGGACTTCCTTGGGAACTTGGATTAAGTGAAGTACATCAAGTTCTGTCTCTAAATAACTTAAGGGATAAAGTTGTTCTTAGAACTGACGGAGGTTTAAAAACTGGAAAAGATATCGTTATTGCGGCTATGCTTGGAGCAGAAGAATATGGAATTGGGACAGCAAGTTTAGTTGCTATGGGCTGTATCATGGTTAGACAATGTCATTCAAATACTTGCCCTGTTGGAGTTTGCTCACAGGATGAAAAACTTAGAGAAAAATTTACTGGTACACCAGAAAAAGTAATTAACCTTTTTAGTTTTATTGCTGATGAAGTAAGAGAAATTTTAGGATCACTAGGCTTTTCTTCTCTTGATGAAGTAGTTGGAAGATCTGATCTTTTATATCAAGTTAGTAGAGGAAGTTCTGATCTTGATGATTTAGATTTAAATCCAATTATTCAAACCATTGATTCATCAGTTGGAGAATTTGATATAAAGAAAAATACAATTAATAAAGTTAGCGATAGCCTTGATATTAAAATCATAGAGGATGCTAAGTCTTTCTTTGAAAAAGATCAAAAAATTGAACTAAACTATAATATCCAAAATACTGATAGAGCTATTGGTACAAGACTTGCATCAGAAATTACTACTACAAAAGGAATGAGTTCTCTTCCTGAGGATTTTTTTACTGTAAATTTTCATGGTTCTGCCGGGCAATCTTTTGGAGCATGGAGTGTGCATGGAACTACTCTTAAAGTTTTTGGTGACGCTAACGATTATGTTGCAAAGGGATTATCCGGGGGTAAAATTGTTATTCAACCAAACTCATCTTCACAACTAAAAACAAACAAAAATGTTATAATTGGGAATACTGTCCTGTATGGAGCAACACGTGGTGAACTTTTCGCAGCTGGAACTGCTGGTGATAGATTTGCTGTTAGAAACTCTGGCGCACATGCTGTTATTGAAGGATGTGGCGATAATGGATGTGAATATATGACTGGAGGAAGTGCTGTTATTCTTGGCGAAGTAGGAAATAATTTTGGAGCTGGAATGACTGGAGGTATGGCATTTGTGTACGATAAAGAAGGAACGCTACCACTTCGAATTAATCTTGAAGATATTTTCTATCAACAACAAATGACAAATTATTGGGAAAAAGTTTTACATCAAAAAATTGAAGAACATATCAAGGAAACAAATTCAATGTACGCAAAAAATTTACTCGCAAATTGGGAAAATGAGAAATTACTTTTCTGGCAGGTTGTACCAAAAGAAATGATCAATAAATTTGATCAACCTGTATTAATTCAAGAAGAAAAATCTGCTTAGTTTTTTATTATTGATTGAATAGAATCATTCATAATTTTTAAATCAAATGGATCAGATAATCTATGATCACTATTTTTTAATAATTTTATTTGGATTTGATTACCTTTAACTTTTTTTACTATTTTTTCTGGAATATCTGGAGTAACAACATTATCTTTTAGGCCTTGTATTAAAATTAAAGGCTTATTCCATTTGAATTCTTTATTTAAAATTTTATTTTTTCTACCTTCAACGATGTATTTCTTTTTTATAAGATAACTAAACCCGTAGGAGGAATATTTAATAATTCCCTTTTTATTCATTTCTTGTTTTTTCTTTAAAGGGAGTTTTTTATAAAACCCATCGATATAATCAGGTGCTGCCGCTAGACCAATTAATCCAGTAATTCTTTTCGGTCTTGCTTTGGCAGCTAAAAACATTAACCATCCACCCATACTGCTACCAACCAGAATTTGTGGTCCTTTTGCAATATTATCAATGATATCAATTAAGTCTTTCTTCCAATCTGAAATTGTAAAATCTTCGAATTTTCCATCAGATTTACCATGACCACGACATTCAAAACGGATAAACCGCAATTTATTTTTTCGAGCAAATCTTTCTAAAGATAAAGCTTTTTGACCACTCATATCTGAGTTAAGGCCATGGATAAAGATGATACCAGGCCCCTTACCCTTTATAGATTTATAGCGAATTCTTTCTTTTTTCTTATTAATAAAGTAAGGCATCTTTGATACAAATACTTATATTTTAATAAAATGTCATCATTTAATGTCGCTCAAATTATTCCCTCTTTAGATTCTGGTGGTGTCGAAAGAGGTACGATTGAAGTCGCAAATTATTTATCTGAATTAAATTTAAAAAATAATATTATTTCAAATGGAGGGCGTTTAATTAAGGAAATTGATAAAAATTATACTGATCATTTTCAACTACCAGTTAACTCAAAAAATTTTTTTATTTATCCATTAATTGCTAATCAATTAAAAAAAATAATTATTAATCAAAATATTAATCTTGTTCATGTACGATCAAGAGCACCAGCATGGATTTTAAGTTTTATAAAAAATAGAAACTTCAAAACAATATCTACATTTCATAATGTGTATAGTGGTAATTCTTATTTTAAAAAAATCTATAATAAGCAATTATCCAAAGTTGATCAGATTGTTGCGATCTCAAATTATGTAAAAAATGAAATTAGTAAAAAATACAATTTAAATTCAAATAAAATTAAAGTGATAAATAGAGGAGTTGATGTTAAATATTTTGAAAAACCAATTTTAGATTCTCAAATAGAAAATATAATAAATAAGTATAAAATTGATACCTCAAAAAATATTATTCTATATCCTGCAAGGCTAACAAACTGGAAAGGTCAAATTGAGTTTTTAGATATATTTAATAAGATGCAAAATGATAATTTTTTGCTTTATTTTGCAGGTGATACAAAAAATCAATCTTATACAGAGAAACTACAAAATAAAATTCAAAGTTTTAACCTTCTTCATAAATGTAAGATTATAGGTAATTTACTTAGAGATGATTTGAAAACTTTATATTACCTATCATCAATTATTACCTCTTTTCCTTTACAAGCTGAAGGGTTTGGAAGAACTATAAGCGAAGCATTAATAATGAAAAAAAAG
>CACKSM010000039.1 GCA_902602885.1 uncultured Alphaproteobacteria bacterium | reverse complement strand
AAAAATATAATAGAATTTGTAATTATTCACACAGAGCCGATACAGGTGACTTTGATAAAGATGGTGATTTTGACATCATTCTTGCAAGTATTGATTGGAAAGGCAAAAACGGTGAAATGATTTGTCTTATCAACGACGGCAAAGGTAATATGAAAAGTTCAACTTGTGGTAATCAATTTGCCTTTATTGTAAGACACGCAGATTTTAATGGTGATGGACACATCGATATGTTGGCTGGTGCACATAGTTCAGATTGTTTTAAATATCATAGCAATTGGAAGGGTCATCAAAAAAGTTCTAAAAACAGACACAGTCTAAGAATTCTTTGGGGTAATGGTACTAACAAATGGAACACCAAAAATTCAAAAGAAATAAAAAATGTAGGATATCATTCAAAGACTAAAGAAAAAATTCCACTTTGTAATCCAGTAGGAACTATGGTTGCTGATGTTGATAACGATGGTGATATGGATTTAGTAGGCTCAACTATTGGTCTTAATTATGTTGGAGGTTATTTAATTACTTACTTGAATGATGGTAAGGGTAACTTCACAATCGGCTGGCAACAATCAATACATAGCGTAACTAAATATAACAAAGAGAATTGGCCTATGTCAGAGGTTAATCACGATGAGAATGGTTGGTACATATCAATACATCCTGCAGATATTAACTTTGATGGTAATATAGACTTTATGGTTAACGGTCATTGGCTTAATCCCGGCAATAATGATGTTTATATAAATAATGGAGATGGAACTTTTAAAACAGTAAGTGATGTGGACTTGAGAAAGTACGCAAAAATATTCTAGAAAAAATCTTATATATTGTTTAATTAAATTTTAAAAAATTATTTTATTTTTAAATCCTCTTTTATCGAATGATTAAGTTCTCCATCTTCAGATGATAAACTCATAGACACTTTTATAGATTCACCTACTTTGATACTTCCTTCCGAAAATTTTTTTCGTATGTAATTTTCTATTTCACGTTGCGAGCTAATACCAACTTGTTTAAGAAATTTTCTAATCTCTAGATTTAAATTATCTTCATCCATAATTTATTATAAATTATTTTGATAGATTCATTCAATAATGTTATTAATTTTACATGGAAACAGCTTGTTTTGAAACTAAACTTGGTTGGATTACAGTGAAAAAAAACAGAGGTAATGTTTATTCACTTAGCTTTGGTAAAACAAATAAAATAATTGATTTAATTAACATTAAAAATCAGATTAATTTATATGCTTCTGGAAAACTTAAAAATTTTAAGATTAACTATTCTTTTGAAGGTTCCCCTTTACAAAAAAAAATTTGGAAAGAATTATCTAAAATTAAATATGGTAAAGTTTCAACATACGGAGAAATAGCAAAAAAAGTTGGCACGTCTCCAAGATATGTAGGTAATGTTTGTGGACAAAATAAACTTTTACTTATTATCCCCTGTCACCGTGTAATTCGAAGTGATGGTAAACTTGGAGGATTTTCTGGTAGAGGGGGAATCAAATTAAAAAAAAGATTACTCAACTTAGAACAAAGTGTCTCATAAAATAATTATTCTTCAACATACACCTTTAGTTACACCTGGATACTTTACAAAGTTGATGAATAAAGACTTAGTTGAAACAACTATTATTCGATTGGATGAAGGAGAAAAGATTCCTGTTAATCTTAATATATTTGATGGAATGATATGTTTAGGTGGACCAATGGATACTTGGATGGAAGAACAATATCCATGGATGATTGAAGAAAAAAATAAGATAAAGGAATTTGTTCTAAATAATCAAAAACCATATCTCGGAATCTGTCTAGGCTGTCAATTTTTAGGAGAAATTCTTGGAGGTAAAGTAATTAAATCTAATCCCCCAGAAATTGGAGTTCTAAATATAGATATTTTAGATAATAAAAAAAAGGATCAAATTTTTCAAAATTTTGATAATCAGATTAAAGCATTGCAATGGCATAGTTACGAAGTAAGTGAACTAAATAATTCTCATGTTACTATTTTAGGTTCATCAGATATTACAAAATTTCAAATATTTAAGTATAAAAATCATGCTTATGGCATTCAATTTCATATAGAAGTAGATGAAAGCACAATTATTAAATGGTCTAAAGTTCCGGAATTAAAAAATGCTTTAGAAAAATATCTAGGAAAAAACTCTATTGATGAACTGGATAAATCGCTTAGAAATAATATTCAAGAAATGAACAATAATACTAAAAAACTTTACGAAAATTTTAAAAATTTAATGACTACCTAACTGTTTCGTGTTTAAATAATTATGGAGATTTAATATGAAAAAAATAAAAGGCCCTGCAATATTTCTTGCCCAGTTTGTAAGTGATGATGAACCTTTTAACTCATTAGAGTCAATTTCAAAATGGGCTTCTAATTTAGGATATAAAGGCGTACAGATACCTTCTTGGGATTCAAGATTAATAGATTTAAAAAAAGCATCTGAAAGTAAAGATTATTGTGATGATATAAAAGGAATTCTAGAAAACAATAATTTACAACTGACAGAGCTATCTACTCACCTTCAAGGTCAGCTTGTTGCTGTTCATCCTGCATACGATATTCCTTTTGATGGATTTGCAGATGAAAAAGTAAGAGGTAATCCATCTAAAAGAAAAGAATGGGCCATTGATCAATTAATGCAAGCAGCAATGGCTTCAAAGAACTTTGGACTAAATGCACATGCAACTTTTTCTGGTGCGCTAGCTTGGCCATATTTATATCCATGGCCTCAAAGACCAGAAGGATTAGTAGATGAAGCTTTTAATGAACTTGCAAAAAGATGGAAACCAATTTTAAATAAATTTGACGAAGCTGGGGTAGATCTTTGTTATGAAATTCATCCTGGTGAAGACCTCCATGATGGCATCACTTTTGAAATGTTTTTAGAAAAGGTTGGTAATCATCCACGATGTAATATGCTTTATGATCCAAGTCATTTTATTCTTCAACATTTAAATTATTTAGATCATATTGATATCTATCATAACAAATTAAAAATGTTTCACGTAAAGGATGCTGAATTAAATCCAAGTGGAAAACAAGGTGTGTACGGAGGTTTTCAATCTTGGATTGATAGAGCAGGCAGATTTAGATCATTAGGAGATGGTCAGGTTGACTTTAAATCTATATTTTCAAAACTATCTGGTTATAATTTTGATGGTTGGGCGGTGCTAGAATGGGAATGTTGTATAAAAAGCCCTCAACAAGGAGCAGAAGAGGGTGCCAAATTTATAAAAGAACATATCATCGATGTAACTGAAAAAGCATTTGATGATTTTGCTGACTCAGGAATGGATGAAGAAACTAATAAAAAACTTTTAGGTATTTAGGAGGGAATTTAAATGGCAAAAAGATTAAAATTAGGAATGATAGGTGGTGGCCAAGGAGCTTTTATTGGAGCTGTTCATCGTCTATGTGCAAGAATGGATGATAAATATGAATTTGTTGCTGGTTGTTTATCTTCAACCCCAGAAAAAGCGGCAAAATCTGCTGAAGAAATTGGTCTCGATCCTTCAAGAAGTTATCCTGATTTTAAAACGATGGCTGAGGAGGAATCTAAAAGAGATGATGGAATTGATGTAGTATCTATTGTTACACCAAATCATATGCATGCTGCGCCAGCAATTGAATTTCTAAATAAAAATATTCATGTCATTTGTGACAAACCTATGACCTCTACAATGGAAGATGCTCATAAATTAGTTGATGCAGTTTCTAAATCTGATGGTCATTTTTTCTTAACTCATAATTATTCAGGATATCCAGTTGTTAGAGGCATGAGATCACTTATTGAAAATGGAGCACTTGGAAAAATAAGAATTGTTAAGGGATCTTATTTGCAAGGATGGCTCGGATCAAAAGAAGAAGATTCTGGTTCAAATAAACAAGCAGAATGGAGAACAGATCCCTCAAGAAGTGGAGCTGCAGGAGGTGTAGGTGATATTGGCAGTCACACTATGCATTTATTGGAATTTATCACTCAATTAAAATTACAATCAGTTAGTGCTGATCTTACAACTTTTGTTGAAGGAAGAAAATTAGATGACGATGCGTCGATAATGATAAGATTGAATAACGGAGCTAAGGGTTCATTATCTATCTCTCAAGTTGCGACAGGAGAAGAAAATAATTTTACTGTAGCTATTTATGGAGACAAGGGAGCATTAAAATGGAGTCAAGAAAATCCAAATTATGCAACATTTAGTCAAGTAGGAGAACCTAGCCAAATAATAACAAGAGGTGGTTCTATCAAAGTTGAAGGAACTGAGGCTAACGTGCGAATCCCCGCTGGTCATCCAGAAGGGTATCTTGAAGCATTTGCACAGATTTATTCAGATGCTGCCGATGTTATACAAAATAAGGAAAATAAGGAAGATTTATTAAAGTTACTTCCAAATATTGATGACGGTTTGCATATTATGAAATTTATTAATGCAAGTGTAAACTCTAGTAATAATAACTCTGCTTGGACTGAATTATCAACAATAAAATAGCTAATATTTCCGATAAAACAGGGAAATATTACTATATGCATTTTTTGCATATTAATATTAACGATTATAATCTTACTAAAAATTAATATTAAACTAAATCAGTATTCACGTTCATCACCTTTTATGGTGACGGAAGTAGACGAAAGTCGAAGGAACGCATGCAAAGTTATAAAATCGTTCAATTTGCCTTAGGCAAATCGGAAGTAGGTTAATACCGAAGGAACGCGGATCTTATTATTTAATTTCCATAGCTAAGCATGAAAAGTAACGCATGACTCAATGTGAGCCATGTACTGTGAAATTTATAATGGAGGATTAATGTTAAAAAAATCTATATATTTCATTAGCATTATTGCTGTCTTTATGCTCTTCAGTTCATATGCAAGAGCCGAAGTAGACGGTGA
>CACKSM010000038.1 GCA_902602885.1 uncultured Alphaproteobacteria bacterium | reverse complement strand
ATTCAATAGCCCTCTTATTTAAACCTTTCTTTCTATATATATTTCCTAGATTATTATGAGCTTTAAAATAATTGATGTCTAGTTCTATAACTTTATTATAACTTTTTATTGCTTTCTCTTTTTCATCTAATTTGTTGTAAACATTAGCTAAGTTATAATGACCATCAGTATAATTTGGGCTTAGATAGACTACTTTGATAAATAAATTTTTTGCTAATTTATAATTTTTAAGTTCTGTGTGTGCTACGCCTTGTATATTTTGAATAAGAATAGAGTTAGGAAATTCATCTATTAGTTCATTAGATAATTTCAAAAGTTGATCAAATTTTTTTTTATCAAATAATGATATTAACTCTTTTATTTTATTTTCTGATGGCTCTATTGGATTCATCTATACAACAGAAGAAATAAGTTTTTTAGTATACTCTGATTTAGGAGTATTAAATAAATTACTACTAATATTTTCTTCTACAATTAAACCATCTTTTAATACAATTATTCTGTCCGATATTGCTTTGATGACTGTAATATCATGACTAATAAATATGTAGCTAAGCTGAAGTTCTTTTTGTAGTTTATTTAAAAGATTTATTATTTGATTTTGTATTGTTACATCTAAAGCTGAAGTAGGTTCATCTAATATTAAAATTTTTGGTTCTAAAATTAGAGCTCTTGCAATTGCAATTCTTTGACGTTGACCTCCTGAAAATTCATGAGGGTATTTTTCAATTGTATTTTTATACTCTAATCCAACTTTATCTAATATATTTTTAATTTTTTCTTCTTTTTCCTTTTTACTTATACTTGGATAATGAATCAACAAACCTTCAGAAATAATATCCTCTATATTCATTCTTGGACTTAATGATGAAAATGGATCTTGAAAGACAATCTGTATTTCCTTTCTTAAATTTAGCATTTCCTTTTTATTTAATTGATTTAGATCTTTTTTGTTTATTTTTATTTTTCCTTTTGATTTTATTAAATTTAAAATTGCTAAAATAAGAGATGTTTTTCCTGAACCTGACTCTCCAACGATACCAATACTTTCACCAATTTTTAAATCAAAACTGACATTTTTAATTGCTTTTACATAGTCAACTGTTCTTTTTAGAAGACCTTTTTTAATTGGGTACCATACATCTAAATCCTCAACTTTTAAGATAGAATCTGTATCAAAATTTTTGCTCTCTTTAATATTACTCTGATAAGAAACTAATTCTCTTGTATACTCATTTTTTGGATTATTAAATATTTCATCATTTGTACCAAATTCTACAATTTTACCATTTTTCATTACATAAATATAATCTGATAATTTTTTTACTACTGATAAATCATGACTTATAAAAACTAGCGACATACCCAGTCTTGATTGTATATTTTTTAGCAGTTCTAAAATTTGTAGTTGAATCGTAACATCTAATGCTGTTGTCGGCTCATCAGCAATAAGAACTTCTGGGTTATTAGCAATACTCATTGCGATCATAGCTCTTTGTCTCTGTCCACCTGATAATTCATAAGGATATATTTTTGGCCTTGTTGCAATATTATCTAAACCCACTTCTTTTAATAAATTTATTGTTTTTATCTTAGCTTCATTCTTGGTAATTACATTATGGGTTGTAATGATCTCCTCAATTTGTTTGTTAATTGTGTGCAAGGGATTTAAACTTGTCATAGGTTCTTGAAAAATTGTAGATATTTTATTTCCTCTTATTTTTTGTATTTCACTTTGATTTAATTTCAATAAATTAACATTATTAAAAAATATATTACCATTCTTAATATCAGCACCATTAGGTAGTAGCTTTAAAATACTTAGTGCAGATAAAGTTTTGCCTGAACCTGACTCACCAACAATAGCGGTAGTTTTTCCTTTTATAACATCTAGATTTATATTCTTTACTACCTCAATGTTTCTATTAAATTCAATTGTAAGATTTTGTATTGAAATTATTTTATCCATTTTAATTAAAAGTCTTTCTGGGATCTAAAGAGTCTCTAATTGCTTCACCTACAAAAACTAAAAGACCTAACATCAAACCTAAGGTTAAAAAACTTGTAATTCCAAGCCATGGAGCTTGTAAATTATTCCTTCCTTGATTTACCATTTCTCCTAATGATGCTGACCCTGGCGGTAAGCCAAAACCTAAAAAATCAAGACCTGATAATGCAGTTACAGAAGCGCTTAAACTGAATGGAAGAAAAGTAACAGTTGCAATAGTAGCATTAGGTAACATGTGCCTAATCATTATTCTTATGTTCGAAACACCTAGTGCTTTTGCAGCTCTTATATAGTCAAAATTCCTAGCTCTTAAAAATTCTGCACGAACTACACCAACGTAACCCATCCAACTAAAAAGTAATAAGATAATTAAAAGCCACCAAAAATTTGGTTGAATTACACTAGCCAAAATTATTAAGACATACAAAGTTGGAACGGCTGACCAAACTTCCATGAATCTTTGGAAGAATAAATCAGTCTTTCCACCAAAATAACCCTGTATTGCTCCTGCAGATACTCCTATAATCATCGAAAAAAATGTTAAAGTAAATCCAAATAATACGGATATTCGGAAACCATAAATTAATCTTGATAGCACATCTCTAGCTTGATCATCAGTACCAAGCCAATTTTTATTCGAAGGAGGTGAAGGAGCTGGAGCGGATAAATCTCTTATTATAGTATTATACGAATATGGAATTATAGGCATAATCATCCAGCCATTTTCCTCAATTAAGTTTTTAACATATGGATCTTTATAATCTGCCTCTGTTTCAAAATCTCCTCCAAATGTTGTTTCTGAATAGAAAGAAAATATTGGATAATAAAATTTTGAGTTATATTTTACTAATAAGGGTTTTTCATTTGCAATAAAATTAGCAAATAAAGAAATAATAAACAAAAAACTAAATATCCAAAAAGAGTAATACCCTCTTTTATTATTCTTAAAATTATTCAGTCTTCTTTGATTTAATTTTGATAATTTCTTCATTGTCTTGATTCAAAATCTATACGTGGATCAATAATTGAGTACATAAAATCACCAATTATTCCCATAACCAATCCGAGTAATGAGAAAAAATAAAGTGTTGCAAATATAACTGGATAATCTCTAGTCAGAGCAGCTTCGTATCCTAGTAAACCTAAACCATCTAAAGAAAAAATAACCTCAATGAACAGAGAACTTGAAAAAAGAATTCCAATAAATGCTGATGGAAAACCAGCAATTACTATTAACATTGCATTTCTAAACACATGACCATAAAGAACATTTCTTTCAGTTAAACCTTTAGATCGTGCTGTAATTACATATTGTTGATTTACTTGATCAAGAAATGAATTTTTTGTTAAAAAAGTCAAGCCAGCAAACCCGCTTACCAGCATCGCAGTTAAAGGTAGTGCTAAATGCCAGAAGTAATCTAATATTTTTTGAAATAATGTTAACTCATCAAAATTTTCAGAAAACAAACCTCTTAAAGGAAAAATATCGTAAAATCTTCCTCCTGCAAAAAAAACTATTAGTATTACAGCAAATAAAAAATTTGGAATTGCATAACCAATTGTTACAATTGAACTTGATACTATATCAAACTTTGATCCATCCTTTATCGCTTTTCTTATACCGAGAGGGATAGATATTAAATATACTAATAAAGTTGTCCATAAACCAAGTGATATTGAAACTGGCATTTTATCTAAAACGATAGAAGTAACTTTTTGATCTCTAAAAAAACTTTCTCCAAAATCAAAGGTTAAATAATCTTTTAACATTTTTATAAAACGTTGATGTGCTGGTTTGTCCATTCCATACATCTTTTCTATTTCTTTTATAATATCTGGATCGAGGCCTTGTGCCCCTCTATATTTACTATCATTAACTGATGTAGAATTATCTCGATTTAACTCTAAAGTTTCACCTTCGCCACCGCCAGAAAATCGAGCTGTTGATTCAACAGCTGTACCAGTCATTTGTGCAATCATTTGTTCTACTGGGCCACCTGGAACAATTTGAATTACTGCAAAATTTATAACCATTATCCCAAAAAGAGTTGGGATAATTAAAAGAAGTCTTTTTATTAAGTAAGCACCCATATTGTGCTATTTTATATTATTTCTAATAAACTTTAATAATTAGTTTGATGTTCTATTTGATTGGATTGTTTCAAATTTATTCTGATTAATCCACCATGTATCAAAGCCTAAAGAATATTTCGGTTTTATTTTTGGTTGATCAAAAAAATCCCAATATAAAACTCTATATGAAGAAATATGCCATTGAGGAATAACATAGTAATTCCATAGAAGAACACGATCTAGAGCTTTGGTTATTGTAATTAACTCTTCTCTATCACTAGCATTAATTAGACTTTCAATTAATCCATCTACTGCATAATTTTTAATACCAACAACATTCCTAGAGCCATCAGTATCTGCAGCATCAGAGCCCCAAAAATTTCTTTGCTCATTACCTGGTGATAATGATTGGCCAAAAGTTTGCACAACCATATCAAAATCAAAAGTTTCCATTCTTTTTTGATATTGAGCACTATCGATTGTTCTTACCTCAGCAATTATTCCTAATTTTTCAAGATTATCTTTAAATGGAAAAACTATTCTCTCAAAAGCTGGCGATCGTAATAAGATTTCAAATTCAAAAGGTTCTTTTGTGCTAGAATGTAGAAGTTTACCATCAACTAATTCCCATCCAGATTTTTCTAAAAGTTTTGAAGCCTCTTGCAATTGCAACCTCATATAACCTGAACCATCTGTGACTGGGTTAGTATATTCTTCTGTAAATATTTCTTTTGGCAGTACATCAAAATATGGATTTAAATAATTTAATTCTTCTTTTGAAGGAAGACCAGAGGAGGCAAGTTCTGAATTCTCAAAAAAACTATCTGTTCTTTTATATGCATCAAAGAATAAATTTTTATTAGACCATTCAAAGTCAAAAGCATAAGAAAGAGCCTTTCTTACTCTTCTATCTTTAAATTTATCTTTTCTAATATTAAATGCAAAACCTTGCATACCTTGAGGATTTTTATGACTTATTAATTCTTTTTTAATTAAACCTTCATTCACAGCGTTTATATCATACGCAGTTGCCCATTCTTT
>CACKSM010000037.1 GCA_902602885.1 uncultured Alphaproteobacteria bacterium | reverse complement strand
TGAAAATTTTAAAAAAGATCGAGAAGCAATTATTCTCCATGAAATACCTTACCAGGTTAATAAATCAAAATTATTAGAAAGGATTGCAGAAATAGTAAAAAATGGAATTGTTGAAGGAATTTCAGATTTAAGAGATGAGTCAGATAGAAACGGTGTTAGGGTTGTTATAGAATTAAAAAAAGATGTAGACTCAAATATTATTCTCAACCAATTATATAAACATACTTTAATTCAAACGACATTCAATTCTAATATGCTTGCTTTAAATAAAGGTAAGCCAGAACAAATGAATTTAAAAGAAATTTTATCTTCATTTTTAGATTTCAGAGAAGAAGTAATAATAAAAAGAACATTATTTGATCTTAATAAAGCTAGAGAAAAAGCTCATATTTTAGTTGGATTGGTTGTTACTAATGAACATATTGATGAAATTATAGAGTTAATAAAAAGTTCAAAAGATACAAAAGAAGCAAAAGAAAAATTAATTAAAAAGAAATGGAAAGTATCTAAACAAAATCTTAATTTTATTAAATTAGTTGAGGATGATACTGTAAGCTTAAAAAGCAACACATTTAATTTTTCTGATGCTCAAGCTAAAGCTATCTTAGAATTAAGATTACAAAAATTAACTGCTTTAGAAAGAGAAGATATTCAAAAAGATTTAGAAAGTTTAATTTTAGAAATTAAAAATTATCTATCTATACTTAATTCTAGGGACATTCTTTTAAAAGAAATAGAAAATGAATTAACTGAAATAAAAAAAGAATTTGCAACTGAAAGACGTAGTGAGATTATTGATCAAGAATATGAGCAAGTAGATGATTTAAGATATATTCAACAAGAAGATATAGTTTTAACTATTTCTAATAATGGATATATTAAAAGATCACTATTATCTAATTATCGTTCTCAAAATAGAGGAGGTAAAGGTAAAACTGGTATGTCAACAAGAGAAGAAGATTTTGTTAAAGAAATTCACTTTGCAGATACTCATACTAAACTTTTAGTTTTTTCTTCATTAGGAAAGGTTTATTCTCTAAAATCTCATGATGTTCCTGAAGCTAGTTTAAAGGCAAGAGGAAAGCCTATAGTAAATTTATTACCATTTAAAAATTCTGAAAAAATATCAACTTTTCTACCATTACCCCTGGATGAAAATCAGTGGGAAAAATTTTATGTTATTTTTACAACTAAAAATGGAATGGTTAGAAAAAATAAATTAATTGATGTTGCTAAGAGTGGAAAAAGAGAATTAAGAGACTCAGGCAAAGTATCTATTAAGCTTGATGAAAAAGATGAGTTAATTGGTGTTAAGCTTTGTACTGTAAATGATGATATTTTACTTTCTTCATCAAATGGAAAATGTTTACGTTTTCCAGTTGAAAAATTAAGATTATTTTCTGGTTTAAATTCTTCAGGTGTAAGGGGTATAAAATTAGATAAGGGTAATTCAATCATTTCTTTAGCAATTTTAAAACATTCAGTGATAGATATGAGCATTCGTCAAGAATACTTAAGGGCAGCATCCGAAAGTAGAAAAGAAACTTCATCACTTAAAAATCGATTTGAAGAATTAAATAATAATGAGGAATTTCTTTTAGCTATAACATCAAAGGGTTTTGGAAAAAGATCATCCGCTTATGAATATAGAATTTCAAATAGAGGAGGGAAAGGTATAACTGGTATAATTACATCAGAAAAAAATGGTGAAGTTGTTGATTGTTTTGTTGTTAAGGACAACGATGAAATTATTCTTGTCAGTGACAAGGGCCAAATAATTAGAGTTAATGTAAACCAAATTAGAATAGCTGGAAGATCAACAAAAGGTGTAAGTATTTTTAAGATTCCTGAAAGTGATAGAATTGTTTCTGTTTCAAGAATACAAGAATTCGAAAATGATGAATAAAATTGGAATATATCCGGGTACTTTTGATCCCATGACTGCAGGTCATATGGACATAATTAAAAGATCATTAAGAATAGTAGATAATTTAGTAATAGCTGTCGCTAATAATATTAACAAAGATTCATTATTTAGTGTTCAAGAAAGAATTAATATTATCAAAAGTGATATCAGTTCTGTAAATGAGTTAAACTCAAAAATTAATGTTACTGAATTATCAGGATTACTTACAACTTTTGCTAAAGATCAAAATGCCACATGTATAATACGTGGTTTAAGAGCAGTATCTGATTTTGAATATGAATTCCAAATGACAGGCATGAACTACCAACTTAACCCCGATATCGAGACAATATTTCTTATGACTTCAGAAAAAAACTCATTCATTTCATCTAATTTTGTTAAAGAAGTCCACAAACTAGGCGGCGATGTTTCAAATTTTGTTTCTAAAAATACTTTAGAGCAGCTTAATAAAAAAAACTCTTAGTTAATCACTTGCGCTTACAATATTTGAACTATATAGAATACAAATTCGATGGGCCCTTAGCTCAGTTGGTAGAGCAATTCCCTTTTAAGGAATGGGTCGCAGGTTCGAATCCTGCAGGGCTCACCATCCAAAATGAAAAAAACGAAAATTAAAAATATTGCATCAGGTATTGAGAAAAATTGTGATATTTTAAGAAAGAATGATAACATCCTTGAAGTAGTTCTTGAAGGAACAACAATAAAGATATTGCTTAAGAAAAAGACTAATAAATACATCGGATATTTTAAAGAAATGGAATTTGAGTCTGATGGTTAATTTTTATTCCTAATATTTAATTCGTTTTCATAATCAATTTGTACTTGTTTTAAAATTTCTTTCTTTGTTTTTACTTTACCTTTCCCTACACCAGGGCAATTTTTAGCAATATCGTTATTCCAAGTTTTTGTATTCATATTTTCAGGCCAAAAAGGCCAAGTTCTACATTGTATAGGTCTTGATTTATAAACTGTGCATTTGTTATCTTTCAAAAATATGCAATTTCCATTATTTTTTTTTAGTTCCTTTAAGTGAATGAAACCATCCGTTTTTTGACAATAGTTTTTTAAAAAGTTTTGTTCTGTTATTTTAAATCCATCTGACAATTTTTTAATATCTTTCTTACTTAAATAAACAAAACCATAGGTACCTCTTGAAACACAACAATTACCAGAACCCTGGCATTCAAATCTAATACCTTTTTCTAAATCCATAATATTATCCAGCAGTAAGTGTTAAAATTGCTGCATCTCTTTCTTGAAGATACAATAAGTTCCGAAGATTTTCTCCTTCTATGTTTTCCAATTTTGGATTTTTGGATAATATATCTTCTACCATAATTTTAGCATCTTCTAAAAGATCGTAATCAAAACTAAGATCAGCTACATAAAAAGACGGGCTGCCAGATTGTTTTTTTCCTAAAATTTCTCCTGGACCTCTTATTTTTAAATCCTCTTCAGCAATTTTAAAACCATCATTTGTTTGTTTCATTATATCAATTCTTTGTTTTGAAATTTCCCCAATATTATCTTTATGTAAAAGTATACAATATGATTGAATGTCATTTCTACCAACACGACCTCTCAATTGATGAAGTTGAGCTAAACCAAATCTTTCTGCATGTTCAATTACAATTGTTGTTGCAGAAGGAATATCTACACCAACTTCAATAACAGTTGTTGAAACTAAAATTTTATAATCCTCATTTTTAAACTTTGTCATTATTTCTTCTTTTTCTATTTCACTTAAACGTCCATGCATTAAAAGAACTTTATTTTTGAAATATTTTTTTAAAATTTTGTATCTTTCCTCTGCGGCTTTTAGATCTAACTCTTCAGATTCTTCTATTAAAGGGCATACCCAGTAAAATTTAGACGATGAATTTTTAATTTTTTCTTTTATTCTATCAATAAGTTGATTTTCTTTTTTTAATGACAAAGAGCTGGTTATAATTGGTTTACGACCTAAAGGTTTTTCAATTAATTTACTTTCTTTCATATCTCCATATGCTGCTAAAGTTAATGTTCTTGGAATGGGAGTCGCACTCATTACTAAAATATTTGGTTTATGATTTTTATGGTTAAATACCATTCTTTGATAAACACCAAATCTATGCTGTTCATCAATAACTGCTAAACCTAAATTGTTAAATTTTACAGTATCTTGTATTAAAGCATGTGTCCCAATTATTATATCTGCTTTTCCCTTCGCAATTTCATCTAATTTTTCTTTCCTTTCCTTACCCTTATCCTTTCCTGTAAGAACAAGCACATTAATTTTTGAATCTTTTAATAAATTTAGAATATTTTCATAATGCTGAAATGCAAGAATTGTAGTAGGTACCATTAAAGCAGATTGAAAATTACTTTCAAATACTTTTATCATTGATATTAAAGCAACAATAGTTTTTCCAGACCCAACATCTCCTTGCAACAATCTGATCATTTGATTAGAACTTCCTAGGTCCTGAAGTATTTCCTTGATTACATTATTTTGTGAATTTGTAAGTTGAAAATCTAAATTATTATAAAATTTATTTAATGTTTTATTTTCACTAGTAATTTTTAAACCTTTTTTCTTTTGATTAAAATTTCTCATAATGCCTATAGCTAATTGATGAGATAATAATTCATCAAATGCTAGCCTTCTTCTGAGTAAATTTTTATTTTTTATATTAACATCACTTGGACTATGAAGATTTTTAACTACTTCATTCCATCCTTTAAATTTATATTTATTCAATATTGAAGTTTCTATCCATTCATTAAAATTTGGTAAATTATTTAATATTTGATCTGTTAATTTATTCATTATTTTTTGATTGAGGCCACTAGTTAAACTGTAAATTGCCTCTTTACTTTTGATTATTTTATTATTGTCTAAAGCACTTACATGAGTAGGGTGCGTTATTTGAAATGTGTTTCTAAAATATTCTAATTTTCCAGATATTAATCTATTTTCATTTGTTGGAAGCATTTGTCTCAACATAGGATGTCTTGCATTAAAATACACTAAATCAATATTTGTATCTCCACAGATACATTTAATTTTGTAGGGTTGCCTTTTAAACCTTGAGGGTTCATGTTTAATAATTTTTAAATTTAATGTTACTAAAGAATTAATTTCTGCATCATGAATATTTTCATAGAATTTTCTTTCCACAATGTTATTTGGTATGTTCCAAACAAAATGAATATTCTTATATATACCTAATTTGTTAATAATTTGTTCTAACCTTGGACCAACTCCTTTGAGAGAAGATATTGAAGATAATATGTAGTTTAATTTTTCTGGTCGCATAGATTTTTATAAAATTATAAACTATATTCTATATTCAATTTTTATGTCATTCAATTCACTTAGAAAAACGATAAAATATAGGGTTTCTTACTCTGGTACAAAAGAGACAGATATTTTATACAAAAGATATTTTATAAATCAGTTAGATAAATTTACTGAAAAAGATCTTGAGGATATTAAATCCATATTTAATCAATTTTCGGATAATGAGATTTATGATTTTATTACATCTAAGGTAGCTATTCCATTAGAATTTAAGGAAATATTTAATAAAATACTTAATGAAGAATAAAAATACAATCGGTCCATCAATTCACAATGTTGAGCCCTTTTTCATTTCTCAGTTCTATCAAAATTCTAATAAATCAAT
>CACKSM010000036.1 GCA_902602885.1 uncultured Alphaproteobacteria bacterium | reverse complement strand
AAAAATTTGTAATGAATTTAAAGTACCTGTAACTGCTTATGGCACCGGTACATCTTTAGAGGGTCATGTTGTTGGAAATGATGAGGGTTTTACAATTTCAATGGAAAATTTTAACAGAATTATTTCAATTAACGAAGCTGACTTTGATTGTCGTGTACAAGCAAATGTAACCAGGGAACAATTAAATGAAACTTTAAAAGATAAAGGAGTTTTTTTTCCAATTGACCCAGGTGCAAATGCTTCACTTGGAGGCATGGCAGCTTGTTCTGCCTCAGGAACAATGGCAGTAAGATATGGAACGATGAGAACTGCAGTTCTTGGTTTAACCGTTGTAATGGCAAATGGTGATATAATTAAAACAGGAAGTAGAGCAAAAAAAACTTCTGCGGGATATAATTTAACAAATCTTTTTGTTGGTTCAGAAGGAACACTTGGGATAATTACTGAGGTTCATCTAAGGTTATCTCCTATACCTGAAAGTATCATGAGTGCTGTTTGTCAATTCCCAGATTTAGACTCTGCAGTTTTAACAGCACAAGAAATAATTCAGTATGGCGTGCCAATTGCAAGGGTAGAATTATTAAATAAAGATCAAATGGATATAAGTATTAAATATTCAAAATTAGAAAATTTAGATAGTTTGCCTACACTGTTTTATGAATTTCATGGTAGCGAAATTTCAAATAAAGAATCAATTGATGTAGTGGAAGAAATTTCTAAAAATAATAATGGTAGTGAGTTTAAGTGGGCAGTTAATACAGAAGAAAGAAATAAAATCTGGAAAGCAAGACATAACGTTTATTATTCAGTCAAAGCTCAAGGTGATGATGTTAGGGTATATGCAACAGATGTTTGTGTTCCCATTTCTAATATAGTTGAATGTATAAAATTTGCAGAAAATGAACTTCAAGAGACTGGATTAAAAGCACCTATGGTGGGGCATGTAGGTGATGGTAATTTTCATGTAACTATTGTCTACGATCCTAATAAAGAAAATGAATACAAATATATTAGAGAATTTAGCAATAAATTAATTGATAAAGCTCTAGAAATGGAAGGAACTATTACAGGCGAGCACGGCATAGGTCTTCAAAAAAAGGAGTATTTGTTAAAACAACATCCAGATAATATTCCATTAATGAAATCGATAAAAGGAAGTTTTGATCCAAATAATATTTTAAATCCAGGTAAAATATTTGATTTATAAATTATTTTACTTCTACTAAACTTTCCTTATCAACTAACTTCATTCCAAAACCTGGTTTGTTTGGAATTTGTACTTTTCCATTTATAGGAAGTTGTTCACCTTCAAAATAAGGAAACATTGGTACTACTGATTTCCCATCGGGACTTGCTGCAATATATTCACAAAATGGTGAATGCGGCTGAGAAAATATAAAATGTGATGAATAAGGCCCACTGCCATGAGGTACAACAGGTAAATCATAAGCTGCAGCCATAGCTGAAATTTTTAACAGTTCTGTCATTCCGCCAACCCACATAACGTCAGGTTGTAATATATCTATAGATTTTGTTTCAATTAACTTTCTAAATCCATAGCGAGTATATTCATGTTCACCAGTGGTCCATTTTTTGTCAGGATGAGCACGTTTAATCTGTTTGTATCCATCAATATCATCAGGATGAAGTACTTCTTCCCACCAATTGATATTTAAATCTTCACATCTTTTTGCTAATTGAATAGCATATTGAACATTCAAAGACATAAAACAATCAACCATAAGAGGAAAATCATTAGAAACAGACTCTCTATGTTTTTTTAAATAATTATAGTTTTTTTCTAATCCTTCATGACCATCTGCTGGTCCAAAAGGTAGTGGAACTTTTGATCCCCAAAATCCCATTTTTTTAACTGCTACTGGATTTGGGCCTGTACAATAAAAATGAATTTCATCTCTTACTTTTCCTCCAATCATTTCCATTACTGGTTCATTTCTTAAAATTCCTAATGAATCCCAAATCGCAAGATCGATGACACTAATAGCACAAACGGTTATGCCTTTTCTTCCATAAAATTGACTTGCTCTAAACATGTGTTCCCAAATAAGGTTCAAATTTTTTGGGTTTTGATTAATTAAAAATCTTTTAAAATGATTTTGTATAAGCCAAGACGCGGGCTTACCCCCTAATCCTGATGCCACTCCTACAATTCCATTTGAAAGTTCAATTTCAACAATTACAGAGCCTAAAACTCCTATACCCCAACTAGTTCTTGTTTGCTTATACTCAGGATAAGGCGACATTGGATTGGCTATTACTGTATCAGAGATCCAATGACCTTCTTCTTGTAAATGATAGTCACCACCACTTTTTTTAGAAGTAATATATGTTCTTACATCTTTTATATAAATTTTTTCAGACATTAAACTTTTTCAACACTTTCAGTTTTCATAGATCTATAAATTGCGTCTAAAACTTTTACTGTTTTAAGGCCAATTTCTGAATTAGCATGATTTTTATAATTTTTATTTAAACAAATATCTACAAATGTATTTATTGGTGTTTCCGTACTATAAGACATTGTGCCTTCTCCCTCACTTATTTCATCTTCAATATTGTTTCCATCATTAAGTCTAATTAGCAACCTTTCTCTCTTTATTTCCATGTCTAAATAAAGTGTTCCTTTAGTTCCGTGTACATTTATATAAAAAGTGCCTCCAAAATCTTTAGGAACATATGCACATCCAGAGAATGATCCAGTTGCACCATTTGAAAATTTTACAGAAATTGCATCTGTATAATCAACATTTGTTGGAGAAGGAACTGAAAAACAAAAAGCTTTTTCGGCTGTTAATTGAGTTATCTTAAACACTCCTCCAAACATATGAGATAATTGACCCCATCCATAACCTCCACCTTTACTAGGATCAGACCAAGTTGATGCTAAAGGTTGGAAAGTATGATTATTAGACTCACTTAATGGTATACCCTGAAATAAATCTAATAAAGAGGATGTAAAAGCAGCATCTATATGTTTTATTTCACCAATGATACCATCCCGTATATATTTTTCAGCTTTGGGCATAAAACGTGTAAAATTAAATCCATTTGGAACTAGAATTTCCTTCTTAACTTCTTGTGCCAAATTATAAAGTTTTTCTGCATCTGATGAATTTGTAGTCATTGGTTTCTCAATTAAAACGTGACATCCCTTTTCAAGAGAAGCTTTTGCATTTTCATAATGTGCAAAATGTGGTGATGCAATTACAACACCATCTAAAGGACTAAGGCGTAACATTTCATGAAAATCCGTTGATGCATGTTGAAAATTAAATTTATTTTTTACAAAATTCAATTGATCTTCTTCTAATTTGCAAACACTTACAAGCTCAACATCTTCCCTCTTTTTTAAATTTGGAATATGATATTCAGTTGCCCACCAACCTGCACCGATAACTCCTATTCTAGCTTTATTCATTTTAATCTAAATGCATTTGAATAGGTAATAGATATGGAAAATTAGTTTTTGGATCAACTTCTGCTTTTAAAATATCAGACATATACTCACCCCACTTTTTATTTACTTCACTGTTTACAATGTGATCAATTGATTTTTTTAAATCATCAGTCTCAAAATAACCAAACAAAGTTAATCCATGACGAAAAATATTATAATTTCTTAATCCAGCATCACTTAGCATTTGTACCATCTCTGGCCAAATTTCATCATGCCTTTTTTTATATTCATCTTCATATCCAGGTCTTACTTCTAAAACCCAAGCATAATTACTCATATTATTTATCCTTTCTAGTAAGTAGCTCTTCCTCCACTAAGATCAAACACTGCCCCAGTTGTATAAGAATTCTCTTCAGAAACCAACCATGAAACCATAGAAGCTAATTCATCAACTTTGATAAATCTCCCACGAGGTATTTTTGATAACATATAATCAATATGTTCTTGGCTTATTTGATCAAATATTCTTGTTTTTGCTGCTGCTGGTGTAACACAATTTACTGCTATATTTTTATCTGCTAATTCTTTACCTAATGATTTTGTAAGAGCAATCACTCCTGCTTTAGCAGCACTGTATGGCATTGCATTTGGATTACCCTCTTTACCGGCAATAGAAGCAATATTTACTATTCTTCCATAATTTGCTTTAATCATGTGTGGTACTACAGATTTACAACAATAAAATAGACCTGTTAAATCAATATCAATAACATTCTGCCATTGATCTATTGGATACTCCCAGGTTTTAAAACTCGGTCCTGCAATTCCTGCATTATTAATTAGAATATCAATTTTATTATTTTTATCTAAAGTGGCATTAGTCGAGTTTTGCACACTATCATAAGATGTAATATCAACAAGTTCGTAGCTTACATTTTCAGGCAAAGTTAAAGTTTTTAAAAGTTCTTCATCTTTATCCCAGATAACAACTTTAGCTCCAGATTTAGAAAATCTCTCAACCATTGAATAACCAAAGCCTTGCGCACCTCCTGTTATAACGGCAACTTTGTTTTTTAAATCAATTTGATTCATTATTATCTCCTTACTTTTGTGATTTAGAATAAATGTAATTAGTTAAAATAATTGCAATTATTAACATAGCGCCTAGTATAGTTAGTTGTGATTCAATTTTTATTCTTGCAACATTTAAACCTGCTCTTAAGATTACAACAATCCAAAAAGCAACAAAAGTGCCAAAAATATTTCCTCTACCACCAAAAATATATGTTCCACCTAACATAACCATAAGCACTATTTCTAATTCTGCTCCAGTTGCCATATTAAATCTTGCAACTGCTAATCTAGAAGTAGTTAGAACACCAGCAATACCACAAACTAAGCCAGATAAAGTAAATAGTAATAATTTAATACGATCAACTTTAATTCCAGAATATTTTGCTGTTTGTGGATTTGTACCTATTAAATAAAGTTGCTTACCGTAAATGGTTGAGCTCAAGAAAAAACCAACAACAATAGCAAAAACAGTAAAAATAATAACTGGGATCGGAACTATACCAATGTAACGATAATCAATTCCAATAAACCAAGAAGGATAACCGCCTAAAGAAAAATCACTAGCTAGAGATTGAGCTATTCCACGGTATAAAGTTAATGTGCCTATTGTAAGTATTATCGAAGGTATTTGCAATTGTGTCACGAGTATTCCATTAAATAAACCACATAGAGTTCCAGAAAAGAGAGCTATAAGCATAGAGATTGGCATACCAAGACCAGCATTATATGCAGTTCCAAAAATAACTGCTGTTAGAGCAATCATTGAGGCAATAGATAAATCTATTTCACCAGAAATTATTATTAATGTTAATATTATTGCTATTAATCCATACTCTACATAAGGTGTAGCAGAGTCCATTATAAATGCCAAATCAGCAAAAAAAGGTGATAGTTGTATTGATGAAATAATTGATATTATCAATAATATCACAGCAACCCATTCGGGTCTCACAATCCAATATCTTAATGTTGGATTTTCACTTAAATAAATTGAAATTGTTTTAAGCATTAATACCACCACTTAATTTTTTCATTCTGTAAATTATTAATTGATCTAGTGCCAAAGCTACAACAATAATCAAACCATAAATGGCTTTTTGAAATTCTCCAGGTATATTTAAGACAGGTAGTGCAACATTTATAATACCTAATAAAAGTATTCCTAAAAATGTTCCTAGTACACTTCCAGAACCTCCAGTGATACTTGTTCCTCCAATAATTACACCTGCAATTACAATAAATTCAATTCCAACGCCTGTTACTCCAGGATTTACATATCCAAATCTTGATGCATAAAATAAACCTGCAACTCCTGCTAACATTCCACAAATACCAAAACAAAACAAAGTAACTTTAGTTACATTAATTCCCTTAAGATGAGCTGCAACAGGGTTACTACCAGTGGCATAAATTTCACGGCCTAAAACTGAATGACGCATTACCAAATGTGAAATTACTACGATTATTGCACTAAAAATTAGAATTCCTGGAATTGAAAAAAGAAAAGAAGTTTGAGAAAATGAAACTACATGTTCGGGAATATCATTTCTATCAATTTGCCTTCCTCCACTAACAATAAAAACTAAACCTCTGTATAAACTTAATGTTCCTAATGTTACTATTATTGAATGCACATTAAACCTAGTAACTATAAAACCATTAATTAATCCCATCACTAAACCAACAAAAGCAGTGATGATTATAGATAACCAAAGTGATAAACCAGGAAATTGAATATATAATAAACCAATTACAATTGCTGAAAATGCCAGTATGGATCCAATAGATATATCTACATGTCGACAAATGATAACCATCATTTGACCCATCGCCATGACTAAAATTAAAGGTATTGCTAGGAACACCGCTCTCCAACTATCCAATGTCATGAATCTTGGATCTATTATTGCAGC
>CACKSM010000035.1 GCA_902602885.1 uncultured Alphaproteobacteria bacterium | reverse complement strand
GGAGATTGAAAGATTGATATTTTTCATTTTTTTTATTAACAATTTACATAGTGTTGTTTTACCAGCACCTGATGGAGATGAGATTATGATTAATTTATTTTTTAGACCTGTAATCATTTAATTTTTTTTTATGTTCTTCGTATGTTTTTGAAAATATGTGTCTATTTAAAGAATTATTAAAAAAATAAAACAAAAAATCAGTTTTATAATTTTCAAATATTATATCTAGAGTTTCCTTTCCCACGTATGAAATGGGTTTTGGCGGTAAGCCATTATAAATATATGTATTGAAAGGGTGGTCTATTTTTAAGTCTTTAAACAATAATTTTCTTTTTAAATTATATTGACCTTTAGTTATTGCATAAATTACTGTTGCATCTATTTGAAGTTTCATATTTTTATTTAGCCTATTAAAAATTACTGAAGAAATTTTCTTTTTGTCTTCCCTGTCCAAACCCTCTTTTTCTATTATTGAACCAATAATCATTATTTCATTTTCTGTAAATTTTTTATAAACAATGTTATCTTTAAAATTATTCATATATTTTAATTTAGTTGTAATTAGATTTTCTATAAATGTTTCATAATTAGAATTTTTTTCAAAAAAATAAGTATCTGCTATTATATCTTCATAAGGAATATTTTTTATATTTTTAAAATATTTTGATAATTCAAATTTAAGTTGTTTATTTGTCCATCCTTCAACAATTGTAATTCTATTTATAATATTGCTTGGATTAGATACAATATCTAATAAATTTATTGCAGATACATTATTCTCAAGATTAAATTCTCCAAAATGGATGAATTTATTCAATAGTATATTTGATGCTTTGAAATAAGAATTCAAAATAAATAAATCTATTTTTGAAAGATTATTAATATTTTGACTTAGAAAATTTTCAATATTTTCACCTTTTTTAATTATTATTGATCTGTCAGATATATCAAGATCTTTATTAAGAATATAGAAAGTGTATAAAAAAAATGTAATAAAGAGAGCAACTATTAGTAAACTAAATACTTTTAAATAATAATGCAGTATTAGTTCCTCCAAAACCAAAAGAATTACTTAAGGCATATTTTATTTCTTTTTCCATAGGTATACCTGGAATTAAATTTACGTTACTAGTTTCAATTGGATTATGTAAATTTAAAGTTGCTGGTAAAATTTTTTTATTAATTGACATGATAGAAAAGATTGATTCTACACTTCCAGCTGCTCCTAAAAGGTGTCCAATAGATGATTTAGTTGAACTTACAAAAATGTTATGTTTGAATAATCTCTGTATTGCATTAAGCTCAATTTCATCACCTACTTTGGTTGAAGTTCCATGAGCATTTATATAGTTTACTTTATCCGATGGAATTTTAGCCATAATTAAAGCTTCTTTCATAGCCCTAAATCCTCCATCACCATCTGAGGATGGTGATGTAATATGATGGGCATCACCTGACATTCCATATCCTATTAGTTCAGCATAAATTTTTGCACCTCTTTTTTTTGCATGTTCCATTTCTTCTAAAACAATTATCCCTGACCCTTCTCCCATGACAAAACCATCTCTATCTTTATCCCAAGGCCTAGATGCTTCATCAGGTCTGTCATTATAAGAGGTACTTAAACTCCTTGCTGCACAAAAACCAGCAATGCCCAATTTACAAACAGCTGCTTCAGATCCTCCAGCAATCATAACATCTGCTGCACCTCTTTTAATAAATTCACCAGAATCTCCAATAGAATGGGCGCCTGTAGCACAGGCAGTAACGACTGAATGATTTGGTCCTTTATAACCATATTTTATAGAAATTTGACCTGATAAGAGATTAACTAAAGATGATGGAATAAAAAATGGTGATAGTTTTTTATTGTCTTTACTATTTATAGTTAAAGATCCATTATAAATAGTCTCAAGTCCACCAATTCCTGAACCAACTGAAACTCCTACTTTAAACTTTTCTTCTTCAGTTAAATTAGTTAGTCCCGCATCCTCTATAGCCATTTTTGCAGCTAAAAGTCCGTATTGTATAAATCTATCGTTTCTTTTTAGGTCTTTTGGCTCCAAAAAGTTTGATTTATTAAAATAATTTTCATCTTCTGGATTATTATTGATATGACCTGCTATTTTAGAGGGTAAGTCTGAAACATCGAAATGGTTAATTTGCTTAATTCCAGATTTACAATTAATTAAATTATTCCAAGAAATATCTAAATCATTTCCTAAAGTTGTTAGTAACCCCATTCCAGTAACTACAACTCTTCTCATAAAATCTACTTATCAAGTTTTATTTTTTACTTTGAATGTAATCTATTGCATTTTGAACTGTTTGAATAGTTTCAGCAGCGTCATCAGGTATTTCAATACCAAATTTTTCTTCAAATGCCATCACCAGTTCAACAGTATCTAAGCTATCTGCGCCTAAATCATCTATAAATTTTGCTTCTGGAACAACTTTTGCTTCATCAATACCTAAATGATCTACAACAATCTTTTTTACATGATCTTGAATTTCACTCATATTTTTCTCCTTATAATAAATGCTTTTAGATTATTATTTCAATGTATGTCAACCAATTAAACCATCAACATTCCACCGTTTACATGGAAATTTTGACCAGTTATATAAGATGAATCTTCTATAGCTAAAAAATATACTAAATTAGCAATGTCTTCAGGCTTTCCAAATCTCGACATTGGTATTCTTGAAAGATAAGTTTGTTTTTGTTGATCATTTAAATTTTCAGTCATGTTAGTTGAGATAAATCCTGGTGAAATTACATTAACATTAATATTCCTTTTTGCGACTTCAGAAGCAATTGATTTGTAAAGCCCAATCATACCAGATTTTGAAGCAACATAGTTTGCTTGACCAGGATTACCAGTCGAACCAACAATTGAAGAAATACCAATAATTTTTCCATATTTTTTAGATAGCATATTAGGTAATAAAGATTTAATTATTTGATAATTGGAATTAAGGTTTGTTTGAATAACCTTATTCCATTGCTGATCTTTCATTCTAAATATTAAATTATCTTCGGTTACACCAGCATTATTAACAATAACAGAAATATCTTTATGATTTTTTGCAATTTCATTTAAGCAAATATCAAGATTTTCAGAATCAGCTAGATTTACTTTGAAATAAAAATTTTCATTACCATAAATTTCTTTTAATTTACTAATTTTTTCATTAGATGAAGCAGTTAAAACTAGCTTATATTTTTTATCTAAAAATTTTTTACAAATTGCTGAGCCAATACCTCCAGAGGCACCGGTTATAAATATTTTTTTAATTTCATTCATTTTGATAAATCTCCAATTTCATTAATTGATTTAATGTTAAAATTTTTTGATATTCTATTAATTAAACCACTTAAAACTTTTCCTGGACCAATTTCTATAATATTTTTTTCTTCAATTTCCTCTAATTTTTTAATACTCTCAGACCATCTAACCTTGTTTGCCATTTGAAATTGTAAATTTTTTTTTATAAATGTATTGTCACTGTAAATATTTGCATCATAATTTGAAATAATTCTAATTTTGTTTTCTGAAAAATTTAATTTATCAATATCTAAATTTAACTTTTCTTGAGCTTTAAGCATAAATTTGCTGTGAAAAGCTGCTGAAACATTTAAAGTCACAAACTTTCTAATACCATTATTTAAAAATATATCTTTGCTTTTATTTAACTCTTTTTTTGCACCTGATATAACAATTTGCAACGGAGAATTATCATTAGCAATTTCTAAATCAAAATTATTATCATCGATAATTTTTTGAACATAATTTGAGTCTTTTCCAATCAATGCTGCCATTCCAGTATCAATTTCAATTACTTCGTTATTCATTAATTCACCCCTTTTCTTAAGAATAATTGTGCAGTCCTTAAGGCTTATTTTATTGCTACAAGCTAAGGATGTGTATTCTCCAAGGGAGTGACCCATCATAACGTTTATATTATTTAATTGGAAATCTGTTTCATTTAAATATGTTTTAAAAATAACATATGAAGTTGCAAAAATACATATTTGAGTAAACTGAGTTAAATCTAATTTATTTCCTTCATTTTCAAATATTATTTTTCTTACATTAATTTGACTGTAGTCCTCTATTTCCTGATATGCCAGGTTAGCGATTTTAAAATTGTCATTAAAATCCTTACCCATAGCAATATTTTGGCTTCCTTGTCCTGGAAATACAATAGTTGTCATTTAAGCTTGATTTATTTTAAAATTTTAATATATGCAAGTTCAACTTCTCTTATAGATTTATATTTATAAGATAAACCATGGAGTTTTATGAATAAATTTGAAGTAGTTTTAATTTTTAATCCTGAATTATCAACAACTAATCTAAAATCTGAAATTGAGAATTTCAAAACTAAGCTTGTATCACAATCTGCAAATATTGTTAATGAAGAGAATTGGGGTTTAAGGGATTTAAGTTACAATATTAATAAATTTAAAAAAGCTTTTTATAATTTTTTTCAAATTGAGGCTTCTGGTGAAATTATCAAAAATATAACTAAAGAATTAAACCAATCTGAAAATTTGTTAAGGCACATATTCATAAAAGTTAATGAACATCAAGAACTTCCAACCATACTAAATTATGAAAAAAAATAAATTCAAAAATAAAAGAGAAGAAAAATCAAACTCTCCATTTGAAAATAAAAGAAAATTTTGTCCATTTAGTCAACCTAATTCACCAAAAATTGATTATAAAGATATAAGACTTTTATCCAGATATATTACTGAGAAAGGTAAAATTATTCCAAGTAGAATAACAGGTGTATCAAAGAAAAAACAAAAAGAATTATCTAAAGCAATAAAGAGAGCACGTTTTTTATCGCTAATTTCATATACAAATAAATCATATTCGCAATGAAAGTCATTCTAACAACAGCTATAAAAAAATTAGGCAAAGTTGGGGATATAGTTTCCGTAAAGCCGGGTTATGCAAGGAATTACCTATTTCCTAATAATATGGCGCTTAGAGAAAATAAAAAAAATATTGAGCATTATGATAAAATAAAGGATGAAATTAAAATAAAAGAAGAAGCAAAACTAACTGAAGCAAGAAAGTTACTTGAAAAAATAAGAAAAATTAAAATACATTTTAGTAGAGAAGCTGATGAGAAGGATCAACTTTATGGCTCCATCTCAAAAAAAGAAATAATAGATTATTTATCAGATAATAACCTTAAGGTTAAATCAGATGACCTCGTTATTAAAAATCAGATAAAGTCAATTGGTGAGCATACTATTGAAATCAATCCTTATGAGGATATTGCTGAAGAATTTCTGATCCAAGTAAATAAAAACTAATTTATTCACACTATTAATATTTTATTAACTAAATTTATTTTCTTATTGTTGTTGATTATTTTTAGATAGTTTATTTAGTATTAATGTCTGTTGAATTAATAAATTCTAAACAAAATTCTTCAGATGAAATTAATTTTTCTAATATAGAGGCTGAAATAGCTCTTATAGGGTGTATATTATGGGATAATAGAAACTATGAAAAAGTTTCAGATTTTCTAAATGAAGTTCATTTTGTAGACGAATCAAATAAGATTATTTTTTCAACAATAAAAAACTTATTAGAAAAAAATGTACTTGTCTCACCAATAACACTGAAAAATTATCTTCCCGATGATAATAGCAATTATAATAAGCTAAATTATCTAAATCAGCTTAAAGACAGCGCTCCTTCAACTCAAAATACTTATAATTATGCTAAGATAATTTATGATTTATATATTAAAAGAAATCTAGTTGGAGTAGCACATAATATTATCCAGACTACAGGTTCAGAAAATAATATTTTAGCAGAAGATCTAATTGAGAATGCTGAGAATGATTTATATAACCTTTCCCAATCTGGAAATACCGATAGATCTTTTATTAACTTTGGCAATGCTCTTCAGGGAGCAGTTGATATTATAAGTGAAGCATACAAAAGAGAGGGTAAAATAGCTGGTGTACCAACAGGTTTTAAAGATTTAGATAAGAAATTAGGAGGATTACATAAATCTGATTTAATTATTATTGCTGGAAGACCCTCAATGGGAAAAACAGCTTTGGGCACTAATATTGCTTTTAATTGTGCATTTAGATATCAGGAAGAAAAAGATGAATTTGAGAATAAAAAAATTATAGATGGAGGTAAGGTTGCTTTCTTTTCTTTAGAAATGTCTTCAGAGCAACTGGCAACAAGAATATTAGCAGAACGAACAAAAATCTCTGGTGATAAAATGAGAAAGGCAGAATTAAATAAAGATGATTTTAATAAAATAGCTAAATCATCTGCAGAATTAGAAAATTTAAATTTAATAATTGATGATAATCCTGTTTTAACAATTCCTATTTTAAGAGCAAGAGCAAGAAGGTTAAAAAGATTACATGATATAAACTTAATAATTATTGATTATTTGCAGTTAATGTCATCTTCATCAAATAATAGAAATGATGGAAGAGTTCAGGAAATATCAGAAATAACAAGAGGACTAAAATCTATAGCTAAAGAGTTAAATATTCCAATTATTGCTTTATCCCAACTTTCTAGACAAGTTGAACAAAGAGAGGATAAAAGACCGCAATTATCTGATTTAAGAGAAAG
>CACKSM010000034.1 GCA_902602885.1 uncultured Alphaproteobacteria bacterium | reverse complement strand
AAAAAGTTAAAATAAAATCAAAAAAAATAAGTATTATTATAAATATAATTATATTTGATAATTTTTTCATATAATAAATAAATTGTAACAATTATCTTACCATCTCTAACTTAGAATATTGATTGAGAATAAATACACAAATGCAACCAATCTGCAACCAAACTTACTTCTATTAAAAAATGTTATATGTAAATTCGTAATTTATGGCGGAGAGAGAGGGATTCGAACCCTCGATAGTATTGCTACTATACACGCTTTCCAAGCGTGCTGATAATTTAAGAGTTAAGGGATTACAACGATTATTTAATCTTAATTTTTAATTATCGGGTTGGTAAGTGAGACCAATGTGAGACCAAGATTTAATAGACAATTACGAATTAAAAACTGTAATTAGAAGTTATGAAAAAAATAATTGCTTTATCTCTTTTACTTATTTTTTGTTCTTTTAATTACGGTTGTAATACAATTGCTGGAACTGCAAAAGGAATTGTCGAAGATGTTAAAAGCGTTGTTCCAGGTCTATAAATGATTAAGATATTTCTTTTAACAATAACTTTATTTCTATTTGGTTGTAATACAATTGTAGGCTCTGTAAAAGGTGTAGGCAGAGATATGAAAGCTGCTACGATATATACAAGAGATGCATTTACAGGAAACCCTATATCAGACGAAAGTGATAATTAATTTATAGTCAGTGAGACCAATGTGTGACCAAAGGTATTTTTAAGAAGATTGGCTTTAAAGATAATTTTTAATTTATGGCGGAGAGAGAGGGATTCGAACCCTCGGTAGTATTGCTACTACACACGCTTTCCAAGCGTGCTGATTAAACCGCTCTCACATCTCTCCTAAATTTAGTTATCATTCATTTTTAAAGCATTTAAAAAAGTATTTTGTGGAATATCAACTTTTCCAAACTGCCTCATTCTTTTTTTACCTTTTTTTTGTTTATCTAAAAGTTTATTCTTTCTTGTAACATCACCACCATATAGTTTTTGTGTTACATCTTTTCTAAATGAAGCTACAGTTTCACGCGCAATTACTTTACCTCCAATCGCTGCTTGAATTGCTACTTTAAATTGTTGTCTTGGAATTAAATCTTTTAATCTTTCACAAAGTGCTCTACCTCTTTGCTCAGATCTATCTTTGTGAACAATTAAAGATAAAGCGTCTACTGGATCTCCATTGATAAGTATCCCTACTTTAACTAAATTATTTATCTCATATCCTGTAATTTCATAATCAAAACTTGCATAGCCTTTCGTAATTGATTTTAATCTATCATAAAAATCAAAAACAACTTCATTGAGTGGAAGTTTATACTCAACTAATGGTCTGTTTCCTGCATAACTCATATTTACCTGAATACCTCTTTTTGAAGTACATAATTCTAATACTGATCCTAAAAATTCTTCGGGAACAATAATTGTTGCCTTTATCCAAGGCTCTGAAATATTTTCTACTTTAACTGGATCAGGCATATCTGTAGGGTTGTGAAGATTAATTGTTGATCCATCTTTCATTAAAATTTTATAAACAACTGATGGAGCAGTAGTTACAAGCTCTAAATTAAATTCTCTTTCAAAACGATCTCTTATAATTTCTAAATGTAGCAAACCTAAAAAACCACAACGAAAGCCATAACCTAAGGCAGGACTTACTTCTGGTTCATAAGAAAAACTTGAATCATTCAAAGCAAGTTTAGCCATACTATCTCGCATATGTTCATAGTCATCTGAATCAACTGGGAACATACCACAAAAAACAACAGGTTGAGATGGTTTAAAACCTGGAAGAACTTCCTTTGTTGGAAGTTTATCATCTGTTATTGTGTCACCAACTTTACAATCAGAAACACTTTTAATACCAGAATTTATAAAACCAATTTCTCCAGGTCCAAGTGTATCTACTTCAGTTGCCTTGGGAGAAAATATTCCTACTCTATCAATTGTATATGTGGCACCTGTTGCCATAAATCTTATTTTCTGACCTTTTTTTAATTCACCATTTATAACTCTTACAAGTACCACAACACCAAGATAGCTATCATACCAACTATCAACTAACATACATTTTAGTTCTTTACTTATTTCACCTGATGGAGAAGGGAGAAGAGTTATAATTTTATTTAATAAATCCTCTATACCCACACCTGTTTTTGCTGAAACAAGAGAAGCATTTTCTGTTTCAATACCTAGCACATCTTCAATTTGTGATTTTATTTTATCTGGCTCAGAAGAAGGGAGATCAATTTTATTTAGGACAGGTAATATTTCATGATCATTATTAATAGCCTGATAAGCATTAGCCAATGTTTGAGCCTCAACACCCTGTGTAGAATCAACTATTAATAAAGACCCCTCACACGCTGCTAAAGATCTTGATACCTCATATGAGAAATCAACATGTCCTGGGGTATCCATAATATTAAGTATGTAAGTCTTGCCATCATTTGATTTGTAAGAAAGTCTAACTGTTTGAGCTTTTATTGTAATACCTCTTTCTCTTTCTAATTCCATTGAATCTAAAACCTGCTCTTTCATCTCCCTATCAGTTAAACCGCCACAAAACTGTATTAGTCTATCGGCTAATGTTGATTTTCCATGATCTATGTGAGCAACAATTGAGAAATTACGAATAGAACTAAGTTCTGTCATTAGTTTCTTATAGAAGCATCAAGCGATTTAGATATTTGGTCTATTATTTTTTGTGATAATTCCTCAATTTCTTGATCGTTGAATGTTTTATCTTGAGGTTGCAGTAATACCCTAAAAGCAATACTTTTTTTATTTTCTGGAAGTTTATCACCATCATAAACATCAAATATTGTTACTTTTTGAATTATATTTTTATCTATTTTTTTTACTTTTTTAATTATCTCACCAGCCTTTACTTCTTTTGGGAAAAGAAAGGCAAAGTCTCTTTCGACCATTTGATAGGGATTGTTAGTAAAACCTCCTTTTGAAAAAGATTTATTTTCTTGAAATTGTGAAATATTCTCCAAATATATTTCAAAACCGTATACCTTGAAATTAATATCCATTGTTTTTAATAGAACTGGATGTAATTCTCCAAAATTAGCTATTTTGTTTTTACCAAGCCTCAAAGAAGATGATTTGCCAGGATGATAAATTTTACCTTCTAATTTTTCATATAGCAAATTATCTATAGGTACATTTAAATCAGCTAAAATAGCAAATAAATCAGTTTTTATACTAAAGACATCAATATTTTTTTTATTTGATAACCAGTTTTGTTCATCAGATGGGCCATAAGCTATAGCAGTGGCAACATTTTCTTGTTGGTCAGGTAGTGATTTAGAAAAATTTGGACCTACTTCAAATATTTTTGCTCTTAGATACATTCTAGATTTATTTTGATTGATTGCTTCTAATAAATTTGGAAACGTAGATGGTCTCATCGAATTTAAATCGTTACTTATAGGATTTTTTAAACTAATTATTTCATCTGATATAATTTTTGCATTATTTTCATCCATAAACGACCAGGTTACAACTTCAGAATATCCATTCAAAGCCATAGTTTTTTTACTTTTATAAAAAGTTTTTGTTTTGGTATTTAAAATCTGCTTTTTTTCTTCTTGATTAGTTACTTTTTTAAGAGGAATTTTATTATAGCCATAAATTCGAATTATTTCTTCTACTATATCTGCCTCACCAACAATATCTGGTCTAAAAGTAGGGCTTTGAATTTCAAATTTTGATTTTTTTTCATTAACAGAAAAACCAAGTGAAACTAAAATTTTTTCTTGTTCCTCATTATTTATTTCTATTCCACCAAAAGTCTTTACTTTATTTGTATCAAATATAAATGGTTTACTTTTTTCTATATTAATTTCTGAAGAAACGAATTCACTTAATTCACCTCCACATAATTCCAGAATCATTTCAGTTGCTGCGTCTACACCCCAATAAATGGAATCAGTATCTATTCCTCTTTCAAAACGGTAACGTGCATCACTTTGAAGATTAAGTTTTCTTCCAGTTTTAGTGACAGAAACCGGATCAAATAACGCAACTTCTAGAAAAACATTTTTAGTTTCCATACTACAACCACTATGGAGACCGCCCATAACCCCGCCAATTCCATGAAGTTTATTTTCATCATCAGAAATTACAATCATATCACTGTCGCATTTATAATTAACTTCATTTAGTGTTAAACACTGTTCATTTTTCTTAGCTAATCGCATTGTTAAATTGCCTGACACTTTATCAGCATCATAAACATGTAGTGGTCTTCCTAAATCAAAAGTAATATAATTTGTGATATCAACAAGAGATGAAATGGGTCTTAATCCGATTGCAGTTAATCTATCTTGAAGCCATTTAGGACTCTCTACATTTTTAATATTTTTGAAATATCGACCTGATACCCCAGGACATAGATTATTGTTTTCAAATTCTTTTTTCCACGTAATTGGACTTTTAAATGATCCTTTTACTTTGTTATATTTTAATTCTTTTAGTTTACCAATACCAGCTGCCGCTAAATCCCTTGCGATACCTCTAACTGATAAACAGTCAGATCTATTTGGAGTTAAATTAATTTCAATAACAGGTTCATCTATTGTAAAAATTTTACTAAACAAATCACCAATTTTATAATTATCTTTTATTTCAATAATTCCATCGTGTTCGTCAGAAATACCCATTTCTCTCTCTGATACAAGCATTCCACAAGACTCAACTCCTCTTATTTTAGTTTTTTTTAAATGTAAGTCTGTTCCAGGAATGTAACTATTTTCTGGCGCAAAAATTCCAAGCATTCCTTCTCTTGCATTTGGGGCACCACATACAACTTGATAATTTCCACTTATTGTTTCAACCTGACATACTTTAAGTTTATCTGCATCTGGATGTTTTTCTGCTTTTAAAACCTTAGCTACTGTAAAATTCTTAAATATTTCTGATTTATCTTCTACGCTTTCAATCTCTAAACCAATATTGGTTAAAGTATCTGTTATGGTATTTAAATTTTCAGAAGTATCTAAATGATCTTTTAGCCAGTCTAGTGTAAATTTCATTTATAGCCCTGATCGTGTTTGGTTATCCAAAATACTAAAACCATAATGGTCCAACCATCTATAATTTGGATCAAAAAAACTTCTTAAATCTGTAATACCATATTTAAGCATCGACAAACGCTCAATTCCCATACCAAAAGCAAAACCCTGATACTGTGTTGAATCAATATTACAATTTTCTAAAACTATAGGATTGACCATTCCACAACCCAATATTTCTAACCATTTATCTCCTTCACCAATTTTTATTTTATTATTAACTTTGGTATAAGCTACATCCATTTCTGCACTAGGCTCAGTAAAAGGAAAATAACTAGGACGAAAACGGTATTGTAAGTTATTTACTTCAAAAAATTCTTCTAAGAATGAAACGAGTGTTGATTTTAAATCAACCATAGTAGAACTTGTATCAACGACTAAACCTTCTACTTGATGAAACATAGGAGCATGTGTAGCATCTGAGTCACTTCTATAAGTTCTACCCGGCACAATAATTTTGATAGGTGGTTTTGTGTTGAGCATAGTTCTTACTTGAACAGGACTTGTATGGGTGCGAAGAACATTTTTGTCTCCATTATCCTGAATATAAAAAGTATCCTGCATTTCTCTTGCTGGGTGATGTTCTGGTATATTTAAAGCAGTAAAATTATTAAAATCTGTTTCTATATCTGGACCTGTTTCCACTGCATAATTTAAATTTCCAAAAATTTCTATAATATTAAATATTGTTTGACTAATTGGGTGTATTTTTCCTTTTTCAGAAATATTAGGTGGTAAAGTAACATCAATTGATTCTAAATTAATCCTGTTTGAAATTTCAATATTTTCAATTTCTACTCTTTGGTTTTTGATACCTTCTTCAATTTCTTTTTTAATAATATTTAATTCCTGTCCCTTTGATTTTTTTTCTTCAATCGACAAAGAACCTAATCCTTTTAAAGCTTCAGGTATTAATCCTTTTTTGCCTAAATAATATAATCGAAGTTTTTCTAAATCTTCGAAGGATTTTGAAGCTTTAATTTTTTTTAGAACATCAATTTTATTTTCAGCAAATGCCATCAATATCTATTATATTTTATTAATTAAAATTATCTAGCAGATTGAGCTTTTTCGACTAAAGCTTTAAAAGCCTCTGGCTGGTTAACTGCAAGATCCGCTAAAATCTTTCTATCTATTTCAATAGATGATTTTTTAAGACCAGATATAAATTGCGAATATGTTAAACCATGAAGTCGAACACCAGCATTGATTCTTTGAATCCATAAACCCCTAAAATCACTTTTTCTTTTTTTACGATCTCTATAAGCATATTGCATGCCTCTTTCGACAGCCTGCACAGCAACTCGAAAAACATTTTTTCTTCTGCCGTAATAACCTTTTGCTCTTTTAATTACTTTTTTGTGTCTAGCTCTTGCTGTAACACCTCTTGATACTCTTGCCATTGATTTCCCCTTACTTGTTGTATGGTAACATATGATCAATCAAAGCAGAGTCACCTGGTGACATAATTGCAGATCTTTTAGTGTTACGAATAAATTTATTGGAACGTTTACTCATTCCATGTCTCTTTCCCGCAGGTTTAAATTTAATTTTACCAGTACCTGTTCTAGAAAATCTTTTTTTTAAACTACTCTTAGTTTTAAGCTTGGGCATTACTATCTCCTATATTATAAGTTTACCCGTTAGGCTGCCCCGCAGGCCATAACAAGTTTTGAAGGCTTATACTGATAATTGAGTATTTTGCAATATATAGAATTATTTAGCAACTTGAGGGACAAGTATCATCATTATTTGTTTTCCCTCAAACTTAGGAGCTACTTCAACTTTTGCATATTCTTCAACTTCTGAAGTTAGTTTTTTTAGAAGATCAAAGCCTAAATTTTGATGCTCCATTTCACGTCCTCTGAAACGCATAGAGACTTTAACTTTATTACCACCACCTATAAACTTTGAGAGTGCTTTAATTTTAACATTATAATCGTGGGTATCAATGCCAGGTCTCATTTTAATCTCTTTAACTTCAATTGTTTTTTGTTTCTTTTTTGCTTCTTTCTTACTTTTTTGCTCTCTATATTTTAATTTACCATAATCTATAATTTTACAAACTGGTGGATTAGCTTCAGGAGATACTTCAACTAAATCAAAACCTTCATCTTCTGCTTGAATTAAAGCTTCACGAATGCTTAAAATCCCCATTTGTTTGCCACTACTTGATATTAGTCTGACTTCACTTGCAGTAATCTGCTCATTGATTCTTGGACCAATATCTTTCTTTGTTTTGAAATTTACAGCCAAAATTATATAGAGATTGAGTTAAAGCTATTATTTAATAGCATATTAGGAAATTAAGTCTTTTGTCAAATGAATTTAAATTCAAGGGCTGATTTTAAAAAATATAAACTGTTTTTTAAGTTATTAAATACACTTTATGAAAATTTGTTTAGTTAGAAACGATAAAATGGGAGATATGATACTTACTCTTCCAGTTGTTCA
>CACKSM010000033.1 GCA_902602885.1 uncultured Alphaproteobacteria bacterium | reverse complement strand
TGCTACAAATGAGCGTATTATAACTAGCCAACCAAGATATGGAGATAAAATTAAAGTTGAAACACCAACAACTCTGATGGGCTCTTTAGAGTTTCAAAACAATGCAAAAGTACAGTTTTTTTGTACTTGGGATGTCTGGAAAAACAATCATTCAACAATCGAACTTTATGGACTTGATGGTTCGATGATTGTCCCTGATCCAAATTTTTTTAGTGGTGATTTATTAATTTCCCAAAAAGATAGTGATTGGGAAACTATCAATAACGATAATATGTTGTTAGGTATCCCCAACAAAAGTGATGGAGAGGGTAATAAAAAAGCAAATTACAGAGGAATAGGTCTTTCAGAAATGATCGATTCAATTTCTAATAATCGAAAAGCTAGATGTTCTCTTGAATTATCTCTTCATGTTCTAGAGATTATGGATGGAATTATAAAATCAGCTGAGGAAAACAAATCTTATCAACTATCAACCAATCCTAATCAACCTGCAATATTAACTGAAGAAGAAATTAAAAAATTAAAAATTTAATTATTAGATATTATTCAGTAATTTTCTGATAACTTATTTGATTTTGATCAAATAAAACTTCATTAAATTTTGAAAGATCATTATCAACTTTTTTTAACATTGAATTAAACTCTGATCTTTTTGTTACTACTAAAGAAATATCAGCAACAATTAAATCTATTACAAAAAATTGATCTTTTGATTCTTTTACACGCCATGTTACAACAACTGATCCCGTATCAGAAAATATTTCCATATCAATCAGGGTTATTTGATTTTTGTTATCATATTTTGATTTTGTTAACTCATATGTTTGATCTGAATAACCTTGCATCATTGAAGCTATATTTAGAGCTAAATGGCGTTTAAAATTATCAATGTAGATTTCTTTTGTATCTTTATTAGATTTTTTCCAAGCTTCTCCTGCAACAAACTTAGCTATACCAGTACCAGCAAAATTATTATTAATTGTTTTTTCAATTAAAAGAAATCTATTTTCATTAGAGAGATTTTCATTTTTATAAGCTTCAAGAATTATATCAATTTCTCTTTTCAACCATTCTGAGGTTTCATCAGAATATAAATTTTTTGAAATAAAAATTATAAAAATAAAAATAAATAAATAAAATTTCATTATTCAAACTCAATACTAATAAGAGGAAGAGGGGTTAATTCTGAGTCATCTACATTATTAATTGCTGCTTTTCGGTTTTGATAATAAGAACTTCTCACTGCAGCATAATAATCTACTGAATTATCTCTTAATGCATTAACTTCATCTATTATTTGTGATCTTGTATCAACTGCATTAACTGCTGTTCTCATTGGTACTAACCAGGCTTCACCCTCACTTACTGCATATGCATTAATTGGATCAGTCATCATTGTTAAAACCATTCCTGAAGTATCTCTAAGATTTGATGGACCAAATAATGGAAGAACAATATAAAAACCATCACCAACACCCCAAGTAGCAAGTGTTTGTCCATAATCCTCCTCTTTTTCTTCAAGTCCAATTTTTTCAGCTACATCAAATAATCCAAATACACCAACAGTGCTATTGAGAATAAATCTTCCTGAAGATTGAATAGCGTTTTCACCTTGACCTTGTAACAATTGATTTACAACAACCAAGGGAGCTCTTAAATTGCTCAAAAAATTATTTATTCCACTTTGCAGTGGTGAAGGTAATTTTTTATAGCCTTTTGCAATTGGCTCTAAAACAATTCTATCAGCTACATTGTTAAAACTAAATATAGCTCTATTTATAGGCTCTAAAGGATCATATATTTCATCATCTATCGTAGTTGTTTCAAAATCTTCTGAGTCAGTATTTACTTGATCGGCATCACTTGCTATTACTTTGTAGGACAGTAAACTGAAAAATAGAAAAAATAGAATTATAATTTTTTTACTCATAGACTAATCACTAATATCTAAACTATTATTTAATATAGTTTATAAATTACATTATATATATCTCTATTATAGCAAAAAAATGACAGAAAATTCGCAAAATTATCTTGATTTATTAAATAAAGAGCAAAGAAATGCCGTACAGCAAACTGATGGTTCATTACTTGTTTTAGCTGGCGCAGGAAGTGGTAAAACAAGGGTATTAACCTTTAGAATCTTGAATATATTAATTAAAAAGCTTGCCACTCCTAGGCAAATTTTAGCTGTAACTTTTACAAATAAAGCTGCAAGTGAAATGAAGTCACGAATCGGAGATGCATTAAATTTTCCTATAGACAACATGTGGATAGGAACATTTCACTCTTTATCGCTAAGAATACTAAGACAACATTATGAGGAAGTAGGATTAAGAAAAAATTTTTTGATTATTGATGTAGATGATCAGTTAAAATTGATTAAAAATATTTGTGAGGTAGAAAAAATAGATACCAAAGAAACTTCACCTAAATATTATTTATCAGCAATAGATAATTTAAAAAACAAAGGAATAAGTCCCAATGAATTGAATGAAAATAAATATCGGAAAAACGATAAAGAAATTCGAAAAATCTATACAATTTATCAATCTGAACTTCTTCGATTAAATAGTGTTGATTTTGGCGACTTAATTTTATTCTGTATTAAAATTTTTCAAAAAAATAATAATATATTATCCAAATATCAAAACATTTTTAAATATATTCATGTAGATGAATATCAAGATATTAACCCAATTCAACAACAATGGATTCATTTTTTGTATAAAGGAAATAAAAATATATGTTGTGTTGGTGATGATGATCAATCAATATACTCTTGGAGGGGAGCTGATGTTACTAATTTATTAAATTTTGAAAAAAATTTTGATAATGTAACAATTGTAAGACTTGAACAAAATTATAGATCAACAAGAAATATATTAAGTTGTGCATCAACTCTTATTTCTAAAAATAAAGGAAGATATGGAAAAGAATTGTGGAGTAAAAATCAGATTGGTGAAAAAATTACAATTAATGGATTTTGGGAAACAAAAGAGGAGTCTGTTTTTGTAACAGACAAAATAGAAAATATAATTAAAGATAAAATAAACTTGAGTGAAATCTCAATTTTATTTCGAGTTGCTGCACACACGAGATCGTTTGAAGAAAGATTAATTAATCTTGGACTTCCTTATAAAATAATTGGCGGATTGAGATTTTATGAAAGAAAAGAAATCAAAGATATTATTGCGTATTTAAGATTAACAAATAATTTATCTGATGATTTAGCTTTTGAAAGAATTATTAATGTACCTAAAAGAGGAATAGGAAAATCAACAGTTAGTAAAATTAGTAGTTATGCGAGAATGAATAATATTTCTTTATTTGAATCTGCACAACAATTAACATTTAAGAGTAATTCTAAAGCCAAGGGAGAATTATATAATTTTACAAATAATATTTTAAAATGGCAAAATGTTAAGAAGAAATTTGACCATATTGAATTAGCTAAAGTAATTATAGAAGACTCTGGCTATTTAGATTACTTAAAAAAAGAGGAAGAAAACTCAAATAAACCTGACAGCTTATCAAGAATAGACAACTTAAATGAATTTATTGAAAGTTTAAAAGAATTTGAAAACATAGAAGGGTTTTTAGAACATGTATCTTTAGTCATGGAAAATATAACAAATACTTCAGAAGAAACACTAACTCTTATGACAATGCATGCAGCTAAAGGATTGGAGTTTGATTATGTATTCTTAGCTGGCTGGGAGGAGGGAGTTTTTCCAAGTCAAAGATCAATAGAGGAATCAGGTAATCAGGGATTAGAAGAAGAAAGAAGGTTGGCCTATGTTGCACTAACGAGAGCAAGAAAAAAAATTTATATTACTTATGTAAATCAAAATAGATATTCTTTTGCATCACATGATTATAATTTACCATCTAGATTTATAAGCGAGCTTCCAGAAGATAAAGTAGAGATAAATGACTCCAAATATATTCAAGATAATAATTTTTTAGATAATTTTTTAGAAACTGATTCTTTTAGCGAAGAAATAATTACACCAGGAAGAAGAAGACTATTACAAAACTCAAAAAAAAATAATATCGATTGGGATTTTAATCAAGATTTAGAATATGATGTTGATATATCTAAAGGGAAAAATGTTTATCATCAAAAATTTGGTAACGGAAAAATCATCAAATTAGATGGTGATAAAGCTTTAATTGATTTTGAGAATTTTTCTTCAAAAAAAGTATATTTAAAATTCTTGAAAATTATAGATTAATTTTTTTAAGGAATTCTTTTTCATTTAAAATTTTAACTCCTAATTGTGTTGCCTTATCTATTTTTGAACCTGCTTTTTCTCCAGCAATTAGAAAATCTGTTTTTTTACTAACACTAGATAATATTTTTGCTCCTTTAGTTTTTGCTAAGTATTTAGCTTCATCTCTTGATAATTCAGATAAAGTACCTGTAAAAACTAAATGTTTATTTGAAAAAAAATTATCTATTCTTTCATTTTCTATAAATATAATAGTTAAATAATTTTTTAAATTTTTAATAGTTTCCTTATTTATTTCTTTAGAGAAAAAATCTATGATTGAAGATATTGCTTTTGGTCCTAAACCATCAATATTTTCTAATACACTTAAATTACTTGAAGATGAAATCAATACATCTAGGTCTTTAAACTCGTTTGCTAAAATTTCAGCATTTACTTCACCAATAAATCTAATTCCAAGAGAATAAATAAATTTATCAAATGATATTTTTTTAGAATTATTAATAGAATTAATTAAATTAGAAAAAGATAATTCACCCCAGCCATCTAATTCAACTATTTCTGACCTAAATTTTTCAAGATTAAATATATCTTCTACCTTATTTATATATTTTAGATTAAATAATTGTTTAACTTGTTTCTCACCAAATCCATCTATGTTTAAACTTTTCTTACTGACAAAATGAATTATTCTTCCTATTTTTTGAGAACTACAACCATATGTATTTGAGCATCTTAGTATTGCTTCATCTTTTTCTTTTAAAACATTACTCTTACAGATTGGGCAATTCCTAGGAGGTTTTATCTTAGTATTTAATTTACTATTTTTTTTTACTAATCTAGTAACATAAGGAATAACATCTCCTGCTCTTTCAATTTCAACAAGATCCAAAACATTTATATTTTTTTTATTTATTTCATCAAAATTATGTAAAGAAGCATTGGATATAATCACGCCACCTAAATTAACAGGTTGCAATCTAGCTACAGGTGTAATTGCTCCAGTTCTCCCAACTTGGAAATCAACAGATCGAATTATAGTATTAGCTTTCTCGGCAGAAAACTTTACGGCAACTGCCCATCTTGGATTTTTTCCTACATAACCTAATCTTTCTTGTAGTTTAAAACTATTTATTTTTACGACTAATCCATCAATATCATAATCAATGCTTGATCTTTTTTGATCAATTTGATTATAAAATTTAATAATTTCTTCAATTGATTTACATTTTTTGCTTAGATTATTTGGAACAATATTCCAATTTTTAAGTTGATCATAATAATTCTCAATTTTCTCAAAATTATAAGAACATTTACCTATACCATGAGGTATAAATTTAAGTGGTCTACTATGACTAATAGAAATATCAAGTTGCCTTAGGCTTCCAGCTGCAGCATTCCTTGGATTTGCAAATTTAGATTTATTTTCTAATTTAGAATTAAGTTTCTCAAAATCACTCTTATTCAAGAATACCTCTCCTCTAATTTCAATAAAATCTGGAAAGTCTTTTTTTAACTTTGATGGAATATTTTTTATATTTAATATATTTTCAGTAACATCTTCTCCTATAAATCCATCTCCTCTTGTCCCAGCAGAAACCAAATTTCCATTTTTATAGACAAGATTTAAAGACAGCCCATCAATTTTTGGTTCACAGATATATTGAAAATCATTGTCATTATCTAAATTTAAGAATTTTACTGAGCGTTTTATAAACTCCTTTATATCATTATTGTCAAATGCATTTGAGAGTGAGTACATTTGGGAAACATGTTTTATTTTTTTGAAATTTTCTTTTATTTTACTACCATAATATTTGTTAGGACTATCTCTTAATATTAAATTTGGATATTTTTTTTCTAAAGTATCATTTTCTTTTACTAACTTATCAAATTCTCGATCAGTTATTTTTGGTTTATCTAATGTATGGTAATTATAATTATGTTCTTTAATTAATTCAGTAAGCTCTCTTAATCTTTTTAAAATTATTTCTTCTTTATCCATCAAAAAAATTTCTAATTTTTTTTAAGAATGTTTCTTCTCTATCATTTTGCTCAACTAAATTATAACTATATTTATACCATTTAGATTCAGGATAATTATATCCAAGTAGTGCAGCAGTATTCTTGCTATCTTCATACATGCCCATTTCATAATAAATTTCTACCATTCTGTGCAGTGCTTCAGGAGTAAATTTAGTCATTGAGAATTCATCTACAACTATTTTAAATCTATTTAATGCTGCAATGTATTTTTTATTTTTTAAATAGAACCTTCCTATTTCCATATGTTTTGCCGCTATATTTGATTTAACTAAAATAATTTTTTGTCGACTATCTTTGGAATATTTACTATCTGGAAATCTCTTAATAACTTGATCAAAAGAATTTAATGCAAGATCATTATAATACCCATCTAATGCTTCATTCTGCAGTTGTTCATAATTGCACATTGCAATCATGTAATAAATATAATCTAAGTCTTTGTGAGATGGATATTTATTAATTATCCTTCTATAATTTAATATTGCATTCTCGTAATTCATCTGGATATAATCAATAAATGCGATCATTATTTCTGATTGAATTGCTTCATTGGATAAGGGAAACAGCTTGTTAATTTCTTTGAATTGCTCTCTTGCTAATTCTAAGTTTTGATTATCAAAAGTTATTTTAGCTAATTTGTATAGGGTTTCTGGCTCATTCAACAGACTTTTATTTTTATCAGTATTTGAATTTGTATTATTAGAACAACTAATGCATAGATATAATAATATTAGACAGATAATTTTTTTTATCATAATTTATTTATATATTTAAATTTAAAAATTTGAATGAAATATATAACGAAATACAGATCTCCTAATTATAATTCAAGAAACAATTCAAGAGTACAACTGATTATAATTCATTATACAGCCCTGAAAAATACCTTAGAAGCTATTTCTTATTTATGTAAAAAGGAAAAAAAAGTTAGCTCTCATTATCTAATTTCTCAAAATGGAAATATATATAGCTTGGTAGAGGATAAATATAGAGCATGGCATGCAGGACAGGCATTCTGGCATGAAATTACAGATATAAATTCTATTTCTATAGGGATAGAGCTTGATTATAATCCGAAAGGAAAAAATAACAAATTCTCATTTAAAATGATTTATTCACTAAAAAAACTTATTCGTAAATTACAAAAAAATTATAAAATTAATAAAAATGGTATTTTAGCACATTCAGATATTGCCCCGTTTAGAAAAAATGATCCTGGCAAACATTTTCCATGGAAATCACTTTCTTCATCAAAGTTAATTTTAAATCTTAGAAAACTAAAAAAAAAAGAAATACAAATTATGGAAAAATGGTTTCATAGCCATAATTTAAAGTCAGAAAAACAGAAAACAATTTTAGCTTTATCATTGATTGGATACGATACACGTGAAGTATATAAAAATGATAAACTTTTTAATAAACTTATAAGAGCATATAGAAATAGATACCTAAATAGCAAAGATATAAATAACAATAAATCCATTTATAATACTTTAATTAAACACCTA
>CACKSM010000032.1 GCA_902602885.1 uncultured Alphaproteobacteria bacterium | reverse complement strand
GAGTTTTAAAATTAAAGTATGAGTCTAAATTAACGACAATCTTTGGTAAAAACATTATACCTAACATTCCTCCAAGTGTTGCAACAGATATTGCTTTACCTCTATCAATTAAAAAATATCTTGCCATTGAAGTTGAGCCGGCATGTGTCATAGCCCCCTGTCCAAAAAAACGTAATAAAAATAAAATAAGAAAAAGATGAAAAATATTATTGAAAATAAAATAAAAACCAATGCAGGCAAAAGCTAAACCAAGAATAATACCTATGGAGTATAATCTTAAATCAATTTTATCTATTAATTTAGCAAAGTTAATAAATAAAAATGAACTGACAAGTGTTGCAATGGCATAAACTAATCCAAACTCACCATCTGTTATTTTATATAGATTTCGAATATCATCGTTAAATAATGCAATGTAAAAAGTCTGCCCAAAACTTGCAAAGAAGACCATAGCAAATCCGTATACTAAGAGATTAGGATCATGTAAAAAAAATTTTTTCATTATTGTTTAAAGCAATTTTTTAATACTATTTAAGAGTTTTACCATTTTACTCTTATCTATTCTTCCTGTGTTAACATTTCGTGGGCTTGGATGATAACTACCAACTAAAATTTTCTTATCAGGTAAAATATTCATAGATCCATGAGAAAAAATAAAATCTTTATTTCGTATTTCATATTGTTGCTTATAATAATTTACACAGGCATCATGACCAATTTTACCAAGGGCAACAATGACTTTTATTTTTTTTAAGAAAGCAATTTCTTGATTAAAAAAATTAAAACATGTTTTCAATTCTTGTGAAGTAGGTTTATCTTCTGGGGGTACACATTTAAGAGCAGTAGTTAAGTACATATTTTGAAGTTCCAAACCGTCACCTCTATCTACTGAGTCTGGTTGGTTTGCAAATCCAGTTTTATATAAACAGGAAAATAAAAAATCTGCAGATTTATCCCCTGTAAAAACTCGACCTGTTCTATTTCCTCCATGCGCTGCTGGCGCAAGACCTACCATTAATAATTTAGCTTTTTCATCTCCATAGCCAGTAATGGGCTTACCCCAATAACTTTGATCAATATATTGTTTTCTTTTTTCTTTAGCAATTTTTTCACGGAAGTTAACTAAGCGTTCACACTTTCTGCAATGAATAATGGATTTGTTTAAATTACTTAATGTCATTTGGAAGATATATATTTATATTACAGCTCTGTGATTAATGAAAGAGCTAAAGCTATTCTAGAATTTTGTTTCATCAAAACTCCACTTGAGCAGTGGTTTAAAAAAGATGATGAATTTGATAATATATTGAAAAGTAGTTTTATGGATGATTACATTAAGGCTATTAATAATGAGTATGATAATTGGAGAAATGATCCTGAAGAATGTGTAGCTTTGATTATATTACTTGATCAATTATCAAGAAATTTTTTTAGAAATAATTCAAAAGCTTATGACCAGGATACTAAGTGTGTTTTAATTGTTAAAGAAGCAATAAATAAAAGATGTTTAGATAGCCTAGAAATTGATAAAATACATTTTTTATTACTGCCATTAATTCATAGTGAGAACATCATGGATCATGAACTTGGTCATAAATTAGTCGATCAATATTTAAATAATCATCCAGAATATACTAATATAAAAAAAGCTTGGAATGATCATAGCGTGGCAATTAAAAAATTTGGAAGGTATCCGCATAGAAATAAAATACTAAATAGAAAATCAACAAATGAAGAAGAGGTATTTTTAACACAACCGAATAGTTCTTGGTAAATTAAGATATGCTTTTAGAAAGAAATTTTTCAGATATTTTAAAACAACTTAAGTTTAAAAAAGGGAAAATTAAAGCAATTCTTGATACAGACACCTACAATGAAATTGATGATCAATTTGCTTTAGTGCAAATGTTGTTTTCAAAAGAAAAAATAGAAGTGCAAAGTATAAATGCCGCTCCTTTTTCAATGAATAGTCGTTCAGATAGTCCAAAGAAGGGAATGGAGCTTAGCTATGATGAAATCTATCGATTGTTAGAAAAAATAAATTTTAAAAAAAATAATTTTGTTTTTAAAGGCTCAACAAAATATGTAGGTTTTGATAAAAAACCAATTAATTCGCCTGCAGCGGATAATATAATTGAAAGTGCTTTAAAATGTTCTGAGGAAGATCCTCTATACGTATTGGCTATCGGCGCTATTTCAAATGTTGCCTCTGCTTTGTTAAAAGAGCCAGAAATTATAAAAAAAATTGTTGTAGTTTGGTTGGGAGGTAACGCGCTTTATTGGCCACAAAATATGGAATTTAATCTAAAGCAAGATATTGGAGGTGCTCAAGTTTTATTTGATAGCGGCGTTTCTCTGGTTATGGTTCCTTGTAAGGGAGTAACTTCACATCTTATTTCAACAGTTCCAGAAATAGAAAAATACATAGAACCTCATGGTGAAATCGGTAAATTTCTTGCAATGCGATTTAAAGAGTACAATAGTATCCATAAAGGTTGGTCAAAAGAAATTTGGGATATGGCGGCTGTTGGTTATGTCTTAAACGAAGACTGGGCACCAACTAACACAATTCCATCTCCAATTCTTTTAGATGATATGAAATGGGCTTCAGATAAAAATAGGCACCCAATTAAAATTGTCTATGAAATAAAAAGAGATCCTATTCTCAAAGATTTCATTCAAAAATTAGAAAATTTCAATAATAAATAATTATAATAAATGGTCTCGTGGTGAAATGGATATCACACGTGTCTTCGGAACATGGATTTGGGGTTCGAGTCCCTACGAGACCGCCAACTAAATATTTATTTTTTCTGAATACTTTGAAATTATTAACTCAGCAATTTGAACAGCATTAAGCGCTGCTCCTTTGCGCAAATTATCCGAGACCACCCATAAATTCAAACCATTGTCTATTGATTGATCATTTCTAATTCTACTAATATAAACTTTATCCTCTCCTGCAATTTCAACAGGAGTCACATAACCTTCATCTTTTCGATGATCAATTACTGAAATACCTTCAGAGTTAGATAATATTTCGTTAGCTTCTTTTTCATCTAATGGTGAGTCAAACTCTATATTTACAGCTTCTGAATGGCCTATAAATACAGCTGTTCTAACACAAGTTGCTGAAACATTAATTCCCTCGTCTAGAATTTTTTTTGTTTCATCAATCATTTTTTGCTCTTCTTCAGTATTACCATTTTCTAAAAAAGCCCCAATGTGTGGAATGACATTAAACGCTATTTGTTTTGTGAACTTTTCTTTTTTTAATTCTTGGTTTGCATAAACATTTTGAGTCTGATTAAATAATTCATCCATACCTGTTTTACCTGCTCCAGAAACAGCTTGATATGTTGATACAACAACTCTGTTTATAATTGCTTTTTCATGAAGTGGTTTTAATGCAACAACCATTTGTATAGTTGAACAGTTAGGATTTGAAATAATATTAGTTCTGCTTTCATCATCAAAAAATTCATCAAGTGCATTAGCGTTTACTTCAGGAACGATTAAGGGAATATTTTGTTGCATTCGAAAATGAGAGGTATTGTCTATAACAATACATCCTTTTTTAGCTGCTTTTGGTGCATATTCTGCAGAAATTTTACCACCAGGTGAAAATAAACCAATGTGAGCTTTTGAAAAATCAAATTCTGATAAATCTTCTACAACAATTTCTTTATCTTTAAACTCTACTTTTTTGCCTTTTGATTTTGATGATGCAAGTAAATATAAATTGTCTATTGGAAAATCCCTTTGCTCTAATATTTGAACTATTTCTGTTCCTACCGCACCTGTTGCTCCTGCTACTGCTATGTTGTATTTTTGAGTCATTTAATTTCCAGATAGAATTTTTAATTCTTCAATAACAGCATTGCCCATTTCTTGAGTTGAGATAATTTTTTCTGCTCCATCTTTTATATCAGCTGTTCTTAAACCTTTTAGTAATACATTCTGTACAGCTTTCTCAATCATTTGACTATCTTCTTGCATATCAAAACTATATTTCAACATCATAGCAAAGCTCATGATCATTGCTAAAGGATTTGCTTTAGATTGCCCAGCTATATCTGGTGCACTACCATGAACGGGCTCATACATTGCTGCTCTAGTTCCATTTTCTTTAACCGGTCCAAGAGCTGCTGAAGGAAGCATTCCTAAAGATCCTGTTAGCATAGCTGCAGTATCACTTAAAAGATCACCAAATAAGTTATCTGTAAGTATGACATCAAATTGTTTTGGGTAACGAACTAACTGCATTGCACAATTATCTGCAAGCATGTGTTCTAAATTAACATCAGAATATTCCTTTTTATGTAAATCTGTTACGGTTTGTTTCCAAAATAAACCTGTTTCCATTACATTTGATTTTTCTACTGATGTAACTTTATTATTACGCAACTTTGCTAAATCAAATGCCACTCGTGAAACTCTATTAACTTCTAATGTGGTATACAGTTGAGTATCAACTGCCTTACTTTCAGTTTCACTAATTTTTGATATACCTCTTGGTTGTCCAAAATATACACCACTTGTTAACTCTCTTATTATCAAAATATCTAATCCTTTAACAAGATCAGATTTTAAAGATGATGAATCTGAAAGAGCATCTAAAACAACTGCTGGTCTTAGATTAGCAAAGAGATCAAGGTCTTTTCTTAATCTTAATAAGGCTGCTTCAGGTCTTTTATCTCTTTCTACGTTATCCCATTTAGCGCCTCCTACCGCACCAAATAATACTGCATCACAATCCATAGCTACTTGCATTGTTTCATCACTTATAGAATTACCTTCTTTATCGTATGCCGTACCACCAACTAATCTTTCAGAAATATCAAAAGATAAAGATTTAGTTTTTTCCATCCAATCAATGATTTTTAATACCTCAGCCATAACTTCATTGCCAATTCCATCACCAGGTAAAATTAAAATTTTTTTATTACTCATTTTTGACTACACTATCCAAGGTTGGATACTGTGTATTTTTTCTTCGTGAACATCAATTTTTTTATTTTTTTGGAGTGTCAAACCAATATCATCCAAACCTTCTAGCAAACATTTTTTTCGAAATGTATCAATTTCAAATTCTATTGTTTTATCATTTTGATAAGTGATTTTTTGATTTTCTAAATCAACTGAAATATCATTTTTATTTTCTGCTTCGTTCATTAATATATCTACCTTTTGTTGATCTAACTTAATTGGCAGTATTCCATTTTTAAAACAATTATTATAGAAAATATCTGCGAAGCTTGGTGCAATTATTGACTTAAAACCAAAATCTAAAAGTGACCATGGCGCATGCTCTCTACTTGATCCACAACCAAAATTTGCCCCAGCAATTAAAATTGTTGAAGTTTTATAAGGGTCCCAGTTAAGAACAAAATCATTTTTTATGTTACCTTGAATATCGTATCTTAATTCATGAAATAAGTTTTTTCCTAAACCAGATCTTTTTATTGTTTTCAAAAATTGTTTTGGAATAATCATATCGGTATCGACATTAATCATTGGTAATGGTGCGGGGATACCAATTATTGTTTTAAATGATTCCATTTATAAATCCTCTGCTGTTGCAAAAGAACCTTTGATTGCAGAAGCAGCAGCTATTGCAGGACTAACAAGATGTGTTCTACCTTCTCTACCTTGTCTACCTTCAAAATTTCTATTTGATGTTGATGCACATCTTTCTTGCGGTTTTAATTGATCTGGATTCATAGCTAAACACATGGAGCAACCTGGCTCTCTCCAATCAAATCCTGCTTCAATAAAAATTTTATCTAAACCTTCTTCTTCAGCTTGTTTTTTAACTAGACCTGAACCAGGAACGATCATTGAGTCTACAGAAACTTTTTTGCCCTCTACAACTTTGGCAACTTCTCTTAAATCCTCAATTCTTCCATTAGTGCAAGAGCCAATAAATACTTTATCAATTTTAATTTTTTGTATTTCTTGTTTGGGTTCTAAACCCATATATTCAAGAGAACGCTCCATAGCCTTCTTTCTATTTGGATTACTCTCTTCTTGAGGATTTGGTACTATACCATTTATAGCAACAACGTCTTGTGGGCTTGTGCCCCAAGTAATTTGCGGTGAAATATCTTCAGCATTAATTAAAATTTCTTCATCATATTTTGCACCCTCATCCGAAGGAAGAGATTTCCAAAATTCTACCGCTTTGTCCCAATTATCTCCTGATGGAGCGTACGGTCTACCTTTAATATATTCAAAAGTTTTTTCGTCTGGAGCGATTAAACCAGCTCTAGCACCTGCTTCAATACTCATATTACAGATTGTCATTCTTCCTTCCATAGAAAGAGAGGAAATTGCACTACCACCATATTCAATAACATAACCAGTTCCACCAGCTGTTCCTATCTTTCCTATGATATGAAGGATAATATCTTTTGCTGTAACACCTAAGTTTAATTTACCTTCAACAGAAATTCGCATATTCTTAGCAGGTTTTTGAATCAAGGTCTGCGTAGCTAATACATGTTCAACTTCACTTGTGCCGATACCGAAAGCTAAGGCACCAAATGCTCCGTGTGTTGCTGTATGACTATCACCGCAAACTATTGTCATTCCTGGCTGAGTAATACCCTGTTCTGGTCCAACTATATGAACTATACCTTGTCTACTATCTAATAATGGAAAAAGTGTAACATCAAAATCTTTGCAATTTTTTTCTAGTGTTTCAACCTGAATTCTACTTTCTTTATTTTCTATACCTTTAGATCTATCTGAAGTTGGGACATTATGATCAGCTACAGCAAAAGTACTTTCGGGTCTTCTAACTTTACGATTATTATTTCTCAAACCTTCAAATGCTTGAGGACTTGTAACTTCATGAACAAGGTGTCTATCAATATATATAAGACAAGTTCCATCTTCTTGTCTATTGACAAGATGATGTTCCCAAATTTTATCAAAAAGAGTTTTAGGATTATTTATTGTCATCCGATTTATTTTCGGTTGCTTTTTCCTCTTCTTTACTAGATTCATCTGCAGCTTCTGCTTTAGATTCTTCTGCTGGTTTGGCTTCTGCTTCTTCTGCTTTTGTCTCTGCTTGTTTTGCTTCTACCTCTTCAGCTTTTGGTTCCTCTGCAACATTTGTATTAGTATCTAAAGTTTTTGTTTCTTCTACCGGAGGAGCCTCCTCTATATATTCATATTGATCAGCTTCATCGCCCCTATCTTTATCTGCGATCCTTGCTTTCTTTCCAGATAATTCTCTTAGATAATATAGCTTAGCTCTTCTTACATCGCCTTTTCTAACAACTTCAATTTTTTCTACTAATGGACTGAATAAAGGGAATACTCTTTCAACACCCTCTCCATGAGATATTTTTCTCACAGTAAAGTTAGAGTTTACTGAATTATTTTTTCTTGCAATACAAATACCTTCAAATGCTTGAAGTCTCGACTTACTTCCCTCTGTAATTCTTACAGTAACTTTTAGAGTATCGCCTGGACGAAAAGCAGGAACTCTTTTTTTTGAAGTTAACTTTTCAATCTGTTGTTTTTCAAATGTCTCTAATAAATTACTCATTTTATATTTCCTTTTTATAAAGATCTGGTCTTAATTCTTTAGTTTTTTCAACCGATTTTTCTTTTCTCCATTTATCAATTTTTTCATGATGACCTGATGTTAAAACATCTGGAACTTCATGTTTATTTCCCTGAATATCTTCCCAGGTTTGTGGTCTGGTATAATGAGGATATTCAAGCAGATTATTAGAAAAAGATTCTTCTAATAAACTTTGTGGCTGCCCTAATACTCCAGGAATGAGACGAATACAACCTTCAACTAACACCTGGGCAGCAATCTCACCACCAGAAAGGACGTAATCACCGATACTTATTTCCTGAAAATCAAGAATTTCTATAGCTCTTTGGTCAACCCCTTCAAATCTACCGCATAAAATAAGCATTTCATCATGTTTTGATAGATTATTAAGTTTGGCTTGAGATAATTTCTGACCTGACGGTGTTAGAAAAATTTTGCAGTAATTATCGGTTTTGAAAATGATTGAATTTAATGCTTTTTCTATCACATCTGGACGAATAACCATTCCAGGGCCTCCCCCAAAAGGTTCATCATCAACACTTCCTCTTTTGTCAATTCCAAAATTATGTAGATTGACTATCTCGAGAGAAAATTTTTTATTATTTAATGCATTTCCGATTACAGAATATCCTAGTGAACCAGGGAACATCTCAGGATAACAAGTTAAAATTACTACTCTCATTTTAATCAAGAATACCAGGTATTGGATCAGCTATAATTTCTTTTTTATTAATATTAACTGATAAAATATTTGTTTTATCAAAAGGTATAAGAATAAGTTTGGT
>CACKSM010000031.1 GCA_902602885.1 uncultured Alphaproteobacteria bacterium | reverse complement strand
GTCTTCTTGCTTTATCTAAGTTACCATTATCCGGCCAACTGTTTAACGGGGCAAAACGTTGAGCTCCTGTTCCACCACCACCACGGCCATCACCAGTTCTATAAGTTCCAGCAGCATGCCATGTCATACGAATAAAGAAACCACCATAATGACCATAATCAGCTGGCCACCAATCTTGAGAATCAGTCATCAGATTATGGAGGTCTTTTTTTAATGCAGCATAATCTAATTTTTTGAACTCTTCTCGATAGTTAAATCCAGCTTCCATTGGATCTGATTTACGATCATGTTGATGAAGTATGTTTAAGTTAAGTTGATTAGGCCACCATTCGCGGTTAGATGTACCTTCTCCCATATTTTTTGTAATTGCTCCGTGCATTACAGGGCATTTACTCTCTGCATCCATTTAGAACCTCCGTTATTTAATACTAATATATAAAGTATTTAAATTAAAGAAAAGTGAAAACTATAACTCAATTTTGAATTTTTCAGGTCGCCACGTCGCAGGGGCAAGTTCAAAATCATCAAAATTAAAAGCAGGTGCGACAGTGCATCCAATTAAACTGAAAGCACCAGAAGATCTCATCGCAAACCATGTGTTTGCTGTTACGGTATAAATATAATTATGATCTGACCCTAAAGAAAAAACTTCATAATTAATTCCGTCATTCGATGTGAAAACTTCTAGAGGATCTCCAGAATAAAAATGTAATATCTCATTTTTAGTTAATCGATGCCAATGTGATTTTTCGCTCCTTTTTAATAGGTAATAAATTTGACTAACATTATCGTTCTTAAAATTTTCAACATAATGCCCTCCTTCAGGATGACTAATCATATTGAGTTTTTTAATTAAATTATCTGCTTCCACTTAGATTAAATGACCAAGTTTACTTTTCTTAGTTGAGATATATTTTTCATTATACTTATTGGTGTCTGAGAAAATAGGAACTCTTTGATTCACTTCGATACCCATATCTTCAAGCGCTTTTATTTTTTTTGGATTATTTGTCATCAAGTCTAATTTCTTGATTGCTAAATATTTCACCATTCCAGCAATATTTTCATATGTTCTCTCATCATCTTTGAAACCCAATTGATGATTAGCCTCAACAGTATCTAGTCCCTTGTCTTGTAAACTATATGCTTTAATTTTATTTGAAAGGCCGATACCTCTTCCTTCTTGTTGAAGATAAAAAATCACCCCTCTTCCATTTTGCGCAATTTGTTTTAATGATTCAGTTAGTTGGAATCTACAATCACACCTCATACTAAAGAAAGATTCTCCTGTAATACATTGCGAATGAATTCTTGATAAAACTGGCTCATCCGTAAGTAAGTCACCCATACATATTGCTAAATGATCTTTAGATTCATTTTCATCTGTAAAGGCATGTACAGTGAACTCTCCAATATCTGTTGGAAGTTTGCTAGTTTCAATAAACTTTAATTTATCTGACATTATAATTTAGTAGGGTTTGGAGCACCTTTGTATACTTCTTCAGGATCAAAAACTTTTTCTTTCTCTTCAAATTTAAGAATAACTTTAGAGCTAGAATTATCCAAAGGAATACTTCTATAAAAACATGATCTGTATCCCACATGACAACTAGCACCACCCTTAACATCAACTCTTAACCAAACACAATCTTGATCATCATCAATTCTTATTTCTTTAATCTTCTGCGTTAATCCACTTGTTTTACCTTTATGCCAAAGGGTATTTCTACTTCTAGAAAAATAAACAGCTTCGCCCAAACTTATAGTTTTTTTAAAAGCTTCTTCATTCATATAGCCCTGCATAAGTAGTTCACCAGATGAAAAATCTGTTGTTACAACTGGTATTAGACCATTTGAATCAAATTTTGGAGCAAGCTCATTTGACTCCTCAACTTGTTCTATAGATTTTCTTTTTTCAAATTGAATGTTATTCATTTTTTAATTTTTTAGCAGCTTCTAATGCAAAGTAAGTAAGTATACCATTTGCTCCAGCTCTTTTAAAAGATAAAAGAGATTCCATTACAACTTTTTCATTAAGCCAACCTTTATTAATTGACTCTTTTATCATCGAATATTCACCAGATACTTGGTAGGCAAAAGTTGGAACTTTAAATTCTGATTTTATTCTAGAAATAATATCAAGATACGGCATACCAGGCTTAACCATTACCATATCTGCGCCTTCACTTATATCTAGTCCAACTTCTCTAATAGCCTCCTCACTGTTTGATGGATCCATTTGATATGTTAGTTTACCATCTTTACCTAAATTAGAACCAGAACCTATAGCATCTCTAAAAGGGCCATAAAAACCTGAAGCATATTTTGCGGCATAAGAAAGTATAAGGGTATCTATTAAATTATTCGAATCTAATGCACTTCTAATTCTTCCAACCCTACCGTCCATCATATCCGATGGGGCGATTACATCACAACCAGCATTCGCTTGGATTACAGCTTGTTGTTCCAAAACTTCCAAAGTTTTATCATTATCTATTTTATCATTTATAACTAAACCATCATGCCCATGGTCTGTAAAAGGATCTAACGCAACATCACATACAATACCAATATTTGGAAAATTTTTTTTGATACTTTTAATTGATCTGCACACCAAATTGTTTTCATCTACAGCTAAACTTCCCTCAGAATTTTTAAGACCACTTTCAATTTGCGGAAAAATTGCAATAGCAGGAATATTAAATTTAACAGCTTTTTCTACTTCATTTAAAAGTTTATCAATAGAGTATCTGTTAACACCAGGCATCGAATTAATAGGGTCATTAATCTTGTTTCCCTCACATACAAATAGAGGCAAGATTAAATCATTTACACTAAGAGTAGTTTCAGCAACTAAACGACGAGAAAATTCTTTCATTCTATTACGTCTAAGTCTTGTACTTGGAAACTTGCCTTGCATGTTATTCATTTTTTATTCTATTGGTGATTTTGCTTCTTTAGATAAGCTAGTAACAATATCTTCTAATTTAAAGGTCTTCGTTTCAGAAGATCCAATTCTTCTAACAGATACCGTTTTATCTTGAGCTTCTTTTTTTCCAACAGCTATAATTGCTGGTACTTTACTGTTACTGTGTTCACGTATTTTATAACCAATTTTTTCATTACGTGTATCTATTTCTGCCCTAATTCCTTTTGATACTAATGCTTTTTGTACTTCATAAGCATACTCATCAGTATCAGATGTAATTGTAGCAACTACAGCTTGCAATGGTGAAAGCCAAAAAGGAAGATGACCTGCATAATGTTCAATTAGGATACCAGTGAATCTCTCTAAGGAACCAAATAAAGCTCTATGCAACATAACTGGTATTTTTTTATTACCATCTTCTCCAATATAAGTAGCTCCCAATCTTCCAGGTAAATTTAAATCTACTTGCAGTGTTCCGCATTGCCAATCTCTGCCAATTGCATCACGTAAAACAAATTCTAATTTTGGACCGTAAAATGCACCTTCTCCTGGGTTGAGTGTATACTCAAGACCTGTTGCTTCCATGGCTTGCATTAATGCAGCCTCAGCTTTATCCCAAATAGCATCATCCCCTACACGTTTTTCAGGACGGTCAGAAAATTTAATTCTAACATTATCGAAACCAAAGTCCTTATAGATACTAAGTATCAAATCACATACCGTTTTACTTTCTTGCGTAATTTGATCTTCTGTACAAAATATATGTGCATCATCTTGTGTGAATGCTCTCACCCTCATTAATCCATGAAGAGCACCAGACGGTTCATAACGATGTACTTTTCCAAATTCAGATAATAGAAATGGTAAGTCTCTATAACTTTTTAATCCTTGTTTAAAAATTTCTACAGCACCAGGGCAATTCATTGGTTTGATAGCATAAATTTTATCGTCTTTTGCTTCAGTTCTAAACATCATGTCACTGAATTTGTCCCAGTGACCAGACGTTTCCCACAGAGACTTATCCATCATGTCTGGCGTATTAGTTTCTACATAACCTGCCTTGTCTTGTCTGTTTCGCATATAATTTATTAGCGACTGGAATAATGTCCAACCCTTAGGATGCCAAAATACTGCTCCAGGAGCCTCTTCCTGAAAATGAAATAAATCCATTTCTCTTCCTAGTTTTCGGTGATCTCTTTTTTCTGCTTCTTCAATTTGTAAAAGGTGTTGTTCAAGATCCTTTTCTGTTGCCCAGGCTGTTCCATAAATTCTAGTTAGCATTGTATTAGATGAATCACCTCGCCAGTAAGCGCCAGCAACTTTCATTAATTTAAATGCTTTACCAATTTGTTTTGTTGAAACCATATGAGGGCCTCGGCACAAGTCTAACCAATCACCTTGTTTGTAAATACTAATTTCCTCATTATCAGGCAGATCATTAATTAGTTCAACTTTATAGTCTTCACCTTTGTCTTTAAAATATTTTATTGATTCCTCTTTAGACCACACTTCTCTTATAAAATTTTTATTTCTTTGAATGATATCGTGCATCTTCTTTTCAATTTTTGGAAGATCTGCAACAGTAAAAGGTTCATCTCTTGCAAAATCATAATAAAAACCATTTTCAATTGCTGGACCAATTGTAACTTGTGTTCCAGGGAATAATTCCTGGACAGCTTCTGCCATTACATGAGCACAATCATGTCGTATTAATTCAAGTGCTTCCTCGCTATCTCTTTTTAAAATCGCTACAGATGCATCACTATTAATAGGTAAACTAATATCTTTTATCTCATTATTAATTTTTATAGCAACTGATTCTTTGGCAAGAGATTTAGAAATTTGCGATGCCAATTCAAGACCATTGATGCCTTTATCAACTTCCTTTTTATTTCCATCTGGAAATGTAATTATTATCTTTTCACTCATCTAGATTTCCGCCAAATCGTTCCTTTATCAGTATCTTCTATTTCTATGCCTTTATCTTTTAATGTGTCCCTAATAGTATCTGCCAAATTAAAATTTTTACTGCGTCTAGCTTCATTACGTTCATTTATCAACCTTTCAATTTCTTCAGTATTTTCAGTATCTTTTTGATTATAACCTAACCAATTTCCTGGATCATCTTCTAGAATACCTAATATTTTACCGGCAGAAAGAAGATTTTTTTTGATTTCTTTTTTTCTTTCATCAGATGCAGATGAAGCATCGTTTGCTTCTTCATTAAGTTTTGCAATGACTTTAGGTGTATTCAAATCATCTAAAAATGATTCCATTATAGTATCAGAAGGTAAGTTAGAATCTATTTCAACTTCTGACAGCTCTAATAGAACTCTATAAAGTCGATCTATCATTTTGCTATTTTGTTCAATGATTTCTTCTGTCCAGTTCAATGGCTGTTTGTAATGAGCTGACAACAATGTTAATCGCAAAACCTCTCCCTTGTATTTTTTATTGAGATCATGAACGAGTCTAATATTGCCAATTGACTTTGACATTTTTTCTCCCTCAACATTAACAAATCCATTATGAAACCAAAAAGTTGCAAAATCTTTAGGATCTTTATTTTCAGATATAGAACAAGTTTGTGCTATTTCATTTTCATGATGCGGAAACACTAAGTCAATACCACCACTATGGATATCAAAAGGAAGGCCCAATGATTTTTCTGACATAACGGAGCACTCTAAATGCCATCCTGGTCTTCCAAATCCCCAAGGTGAATCCCAACCAGGTAAGGGTGAAGGAGATGGTTTCCATAAAATAAAATCTGCTGGATCCTTTTTGAACGGCGCTACTTCAACACGGCTTCCAGCTATTTGTTCATCTCTATTTCTTTTTGAAAGAATTCCATAATTATCAAAACTTGGCACATGAAATAAAACATGACCCTCTTTTTCATAAGCTTTATTTTCATCAATTAATTTTTTTATCAACTCGATCATTTCTTTAATATGATCAGTTGCCCTTGGTTGAATATCAGGAAGATTAACGCCGAGTGCACTCATGTCATTATTGTAAATCTCTGTATATTTATTTGTGATAACACTAATGTCCTCACCTGTTTCTTTAGAAGCTTCTATAATCTTGTCATCAATATCAGTGATATTAGATACATAGGTCACTTGTTTAAATTGTGTTTTTAATACACGGACTAATAAATCATTTACAACTGCCATACGCGCATTACCTATGTGTGCAAAATTGTAAACAGTTGGACCGCAAGCATATATTCTTACATGATCTGGATTAACTGGTTTAAAAAATTCTTTTTTACCACTTAATGTGTTTTGTAACTGTAATGGCATCAATATAATTTTTAATAATTAAGTTCTATTACCACGGGTTCGCCATGAACTAAAATGATTGCGGCTTTTTCAAATGATGGAGGACCTTTTGGTTGATAATTATTACTAAAGGCGAAACCTTCTTTTGGTCTCCAGAATAATCCAGTCTTTAATTTTCCATCTGAATCCTCATCGTGATAGGCAACAATTGCTATTTTTCCTTCATGTATCTTACTCAAAGGAACTACAACCTCACCCTTTTGCACTCTTTTTCTAACGCTCTCAATTGCTAATTCTTCATCCAAAAAGCTCTCTTTTGAGTCATATATTTTAACATCAATGTAACCATCACCATGTTCTACATTTGGAAAAATGATAGTTCCATGTGCAAAAAGACCTAAAGACCATGTGACTGTTAAGCCAAAAAAGAATATTTTAGTAAAAAAACTTTTCATATAAGTATCCTAATTATAATAGAATCAAGTGCTGAACAATAAAGAATATCTAAATAAACTATATCAATCAGATAAACCTCTTATAATTTATAAAACTGATAAGGGTTATGACATCTATACTGATTTTTCTAGAAGAATTATTATTAATAAAAAAAATCTAAAATATTTTCTTAATATCCAAACAAAATCAAAAAAATCTAAGATTGAAGAATTGAATTGTTATGTTGGTTTCTTTGGTTATAAACTTCTTTGTGAAAATATAGGAATAAAATTTCCAAAACAGCGATCTAAAAACTTTCATAGCGGTGTATTTTACAAGCCACAAACTAAAATTAGTATTGGTAAAAAAATAATAATCAAAAGTATTAAACCCGATTTTAGAAATATAAGTATCAATACAAAAAAATATTTACAGTTAAATAAAAAGTTTAATCTTAATTTATCTTTAAAGCAGTATTCTAAGATATTTAATGATTTCTCTAAAAATATTAAACAGGGAAAAACTTATCAAATTAAAATAGCTCAAACATATTCGAAAAAAGGTAATATCAATTCTATTGATCTTTTTTGGAAGCTAATGAAAATGAATGAATCGCCTGAAAGTTTTCTTATCAGGGAAAAAGACTATAATATCGTAAGTTGTTCACCAGAGACACTCATATTGAAAAAAGATAAAACAATTAGAACTAAACCTATTGCTGGAACATTAAGAAAAACAAAGCAGTTAAATAAAAATAAAGCTCTCACATTTTTTAGAAGAAATGAAAAAGAAACCAAAGAACATAATATGATTGTTGATATGGAAAGAAATGATCTGTCTAAAATTTGTAAAACAGGATCTGTAAAAATAGATAAACTAAAAAAGGTTGAGGAATATCGAGATCTTTTTCATTACGTTACGACAATCAAGGGAGTTATAAAAAATAAAATGAGTAACCATGATATAATATCTTCTTTAATGCCAGGTGGTTCAGTCATTGGTTGTCCAAAAATTAGTACTATTCAACTTCTAAATAGAAAAGAAAAATTTGACAGAAATATTTATACAGGCAGTTTTGGAATTATACATTCAAATGGTGATATGCGATTTAACATAATGATTAGAACACTACTTAATTTTAAAAATGATATTGAATTATCAGTTGCTAGTGGTGTGATTTTAGGCAGTACTGCAAAAAAAGAATATAATGAAAATTATATTAAAGCTAAATCACTTTTAGACCTATTTAACTAATGATTTATCTCATTGATCACGAAGACTCATTCACATACAATTTAGCTCATCTACTAGATAGTATTGAGCCAACATTTGTTTCAAATTATTATGAAATAGATCAAATAAAACTAGAAAAATCTTCGACCATTGTTCTTTCACCAGGCCCTGGTGAACCAAAAGATTATCCATTAACAACTAAGATTTACAATAAATATAAAGGAAAGAAAAAAATATTAGGAATATGTTTAGGTTTCCAACAAATAGTTTTTTGTGAAGGAGCTAAAATAGTTCAACAAAAAAATATTCTTCATGGTTATCAGAGTCATATTAAAGTTACTAACGATAAATCAATTTTTAAAAAAAATTTTAATTTCCTTGGAGGTCGATATCATTCCTTAAAAATGGCTGAACCATTTGTTTCTCAATCAATGATAATTACAATGCGTTGTGTAAAAACAAATGTAGCAATGGCGGTTGAAGATGATATTAATAAAGTCTATGGATTACAGTTTCACCCAGATTCATTTTTAACTCCACATGGAAAATATCTTATTAAAAAAATCCTTTCACGCTAAGAATTTTAAATTACTTAAGTTCAATTCTCTTTGGGGATACAAGGGCATCTTTACAACCATTAGACTATTTGGCAAAGAGCCAAATTTTATCTTAGTTGATCAGCATTTAAAAAAACTAAATAAAGATTTAAGATACTTTGGCATTGATGTTAAAATTTCAAAAAATTTTTTAACTAATTTTTTAAATAAATATTCTAAAATTAAAAATTATGACCACCTATTAAGAATTGCAGTCACAAAAAAAATAATCTCATTATCTGTACGTAAACGAAATAAAGATCATAAGTATTTTACTGCAAAATTTTTTAGATTCCAGCGTGCATTACCTAACTTCAAAAACTTACAGTACAAAAAAATAATTTCTTTACAAAAAAAATTAATTTACAAAAAGAAGAGATTCTTTTTTATTTTAACAATAAAATTTTAGAAGGCTCGACGACTAATTTAATTTTTGTAAATGGTAATAAATTATTTATTCCAAAAAATTACTATTATTATGGAATTACTCTAGAATACTTAATTAAAAATATACCTTATAAAATTTATAGAACAGATATTAATATTTCTAGCTTACATCAATTTAGTGAAATACTTTTAGTTGGCTCTGGTAAAGGCGTGGTTAGTATTTCTTTTATTAAACAATTTAATTGGTATAGGTCTTCAATGAAAATATATAATTTTTTATCAAAAAAATATTCAAAAATATTATTGAAATGAAATTAGGGAAATATAATTTTAAACTAACTAGCCCAACGGTAATGGGAATATGCAATGTTACCCCTGATTCTTTTAGTGATGGTGGAAAGAGTTTTAAAAGTTTAGATGCACTAAAAAATATTAAAGAAATGGTCAAAAATGGAGCAAGTATTATTGACATAGGGGCAGAAAGCACAAGACCTGGCTCAGATCCATTGACACACAAAGAAGAAGTTAAAAGATTAGACCCAATATTAAAAAAATTGCCAAAAAATAAATTTGTCATATCGGTTGATACTAATAAAATTGAAACTCAAGAATATGCATTGAATATGGGAGCACATATTATAAATGATGTCTTCGGCGGCTCA
>CACKSM010000030.1 GCA_902602885.1 uncultured Alphaproteobacteria bacterium | reverse complement strand
TACTAATAGAAGCAGGGGGGTCAGGAAAAAGTTTATTCACTCAAATGCCCGGTGGTAATGGATACATTTTTGGAAACCCTAAATTTGATTGGGGTTTTGAGTCAATACCTCAACCTTCTTTAAATAATAGAAAAATTTTATACCCTAGAGGGAAAGGACTAGGAGGATCCTCTCTTTTAAATGGTATGATTTACATGAGAGGTGCTCCAGGTGATTTTAATAGGTGGAGACAAAAGGGCTTAGAGGGTTGGTCATATAATGATGTATTACCATATTTCAAAAGATCTGCTTCAGCTTTTCATAGAGAAAAAAATGAATATCACTCACATTCAGGTCCTTTAAAACTTACACCAGCTGGTAATTACAATTCTATCGATAAAGCATTTATTGATGCATGTGTTGAAGCTGGGGCAGAAATTAATAATGATTTTTATAATGGCAATCTAAATGGAGTAGGCCGATATGATGTTAAAGTATGGAATGGAAAAAGACAATCATCTGCAGAAGCTTATTTGAAATTTAAACCTAACAACTTAACAATTTATAAAAATACATCTGTAATAAAAATTTTAATTGAGAAAAATAAAGCTAAAGGATTACTTTTATCAAATGGCGAAGTTTATGCATCATCAGAGGTAATATTATCTTTAGGAGCATTCGGTAGTCCTAAATGTCTAATGTTGTCAGGAATTGGCCCAGAAGAACATTTAAAAGAAAAAAATATAGAATTAATAATTAACTTACCCGGAGTAGGTGAAAACCTTCACGATCATCCTGTTATGCCAATGAATTGGGCTTTTCAAAATAACAACTTAAGTTTCTCTAAATATCAAAGGATCGATAGAGCTATTATTGTGGGATTAAAATATATTTTATTTAAAAAGGGATTAGCCGCAGCTCCTTTTTGGTCAACAAATCTATTTCATTCAATAAGAGAAAAAGATATGCCTGAAATACAAGTATTCATGACACCTATGTGTTTCAAAGAAGAAAAAGATAATTGGTCTATGAGTTTAGACAATTTATTAAATTTTGGTTCATTATTTTTTTCTAGAGGTAAAAAAGCTTTTCCAGGATTACACTTTCAAATTAATTTACTAAGACCAAAGAGTACAGGAAGTGTAAAACTTAAAAGCTCAAATCCAAATGATGAACTTAATATAAATCCAAATTGGTTCATCGATCCATCTGATATGGAAGATATGATAGAGGGGATGAAACATACAAGAGAAGTATTGTTAAAACCCAGTTTAGCTAAAATTGTTTCAGAAGAATTACTTCCAGGAAAAAAAATCAAAAGTGACCAAGATTTAAAAGAGTCAGTTCGAAATCATGTTCAAACAGGTCATCATCCTGCATCTACATGTGCAATGGGTTCAAGTAATAACAAAATGGCTGTACTTGATAATCAGCTTAAAGTCAGAGGAATAGACAATCTGAGAGTAGTAGATGCTTCTTCTTTCCCAGATATGATAAGTGGAAATATAAATGCATCTGTAATTATGTTAGCAGAAAAAGCATCAGATATGATATTAAAAATTAATTAATCACAAAAAAGTTGACCAATGAAAATATTTAAGTTTAAATAAATTATGTCCGAAATTCAAACCTACAAATTTTATGCAGGAAACAGATGGCATGAACCTTCTTCTGAAAAATATTTTGAAACTGAGGATCCGTCTATAGGAAAAGTATGGGCAAGGGTTCCTGATTGTAATGAAAAAGATATTAATCTCGCGGTATCATCTGCTAAACAGGCTTATTATGATGGTCCTTATGGTAAAATGCATCCAGCAGAAAGAGGGAGAACGCTAACTAGAATTGGAGATATTATTGCTAAAAATGCAGAACGTATTGGGCAAATAGAAACTAAAGATAACGGCAAACTTCCAAAAAATATTACTCCTTCTTTAACCAGCTGGCAGACTGAGAGTTTTTATTATTATGCAGGCATGTGTGACAAGTATGAAGGTAGACTGATACCTTCCGAAGTTCCAAATATGCATAATTATTTAAAATGGGAACCATTTGGAGTTGTTGCACTCATACTACCTTGGAACTCACCAATTGGAACATTAATCTGGAAATTAGCACCGGCAATAGCAGCAGGTAATACTGTTGTAATTAAACCATCAGAAAGAGCATCATGCTCTACATTGGAGTTAATGAAAATTTTAGAAGAAGCGGATCTTCCAGAAGGTTTAATTAATGTTGTTACTGGTTTTGGTCCTACAACCGGAGCACCTCTTATTGAACACCAAGATGTTAGAATGATAAGTTTTACAGGTGGAACAAAAGGGGGGAGTGCAGCAAGTTTAAGTGCATCCAAAAATGTTAAACCTATTATTATGGAGTTAGGGGGTAAATCACCACAAATTATATTTAAAGATGCTGATTTAACTTTATCAGTAAATGGAGTTGTGTCGGGTATATTTCCAGTTTCAGGCCATAGTTGTATTTCAGGATCAAGGATACTAGTGCATAAAGATATAAAAGATAAATTTACTGATAATTTATTAGAAGTTGTTAAAAAGGCTAAAGTTGGTCACCCAAATGATGTTGCAACACAAATAGGACCTATAGCAAATAAAGAGCAATATGATTTTATTTTATCTAAGATAGAAGCGGCTGAAAAAAGAGGTTTAAAATTATTAATTGATGGAAGAAAAGAACAAAAATCTGAAGGGTATTATATTGGACCAACTATTTTTGATAATGTTCCAAATGAAGATGATTTAGCTCAAAATGAAGTATTTGGACCTGTCGCCTCAATACAATCTTGGGATAATGAAGATGAAGTAATTAAAATTGCAAACGATACTATTTATGGACTTGCAGCAGGTATTTGGACTAAGGATACTAATAAAGCTATACGTTTAGCAGATAAGATAGAGGCTGGAACTGTTTATATAAATAATTATTTTAATGCTTCTACTCAATCTCCAGTTGGAGGTTTCAAGCAATCAGGATACGGTCGTGAAAATGGATGGGAGGGAATGCAAAGTTACATGCAAACTAAATCTACATGGTTGGCAACCAATCCATCTCAACCAAACCCATTTTAAGAAGTAATTATTCTTTCCAGTTTGGCTCTCTTTTTTCTAAAAAAGCTTCAATACCTTCCTTGGAATCATCATTAAGCATATTTTCCGTCATTACATTTGAAGTAAAAGTATATGCGTCTTCTAAATTCATATCTTTTTGTTTGTAAAAAGCTTCTTTACCAATTTTAATAGTATTAGAAGATTTAGACGATATTTTTTTAGCAATTTGAAATACATTTTCTTTTAAACTATCTTCTTCAAAGACATCATTTATTAAACCAATCCTTAATGCTTTATTTGCATCTATGAGATCTCCAGTGAGAAGCATTTCCATAGCTTGTTTTTTACCTACAGTTCTTGATAATGGGACCATTGGTGTAGAACAAAATAATCCAATATTAACACCAGGAGTTGCATATTTTGCTCTGCTACTTGAGTAAGCTAAATCACAGCTAGAAATTAACTGACATCCTGCTGCAGTAGCGATACCATCAACCATAGCTATAACTGGTTTATTATTTTTATTAATTTTCAGCATAAGTTGAGAGCACATTTGAAATATTTTTTTATAATAGCTTTCACCTCTGTCATTTTGCAATCTTTGTGAATTTAAATCTTTTAAATTATGTCCTGCACAAAAAATATTACCTTTTGATGATAAAATAATTACTTTTACCTCATTATCTTTATCAGCAATATCTAGAGCTAACGTTAATTCATTGATCATGTTTTCGCTTAAAGTATTTTGGTTTTTCTGATCATTAAGAATAATATTAGAAATGTTATTATTTTTTTCTGATAATATTAGATTAAAATTCATTTAATTAATTTGAATTTTAACATCTTTAGATAGTGAATTAGCGATAAAACAATACTTATGTGATCTCTCTTTCATCTTTTTCATTTCTTCATCAGAAATATTAAAATTGTCTTCAAATACTATAGCTGGATTAAGCTCTATTTTGTTGACGTACATTCTTCCCTCTGCATTTTTTCCTAAATACGAAATTGCTTTATCTTTATAATTAATAACTGGCCATTTCATTTTTGCAGCTAAAGCTAAGAATGTCATCATAAAACAACTACTTACAGCTGCAGCTAGTTTTTGCTCCGGATTAATATTAGTTTCGCTCCCTCCATAATCTGGAGATGATCCTGCATCAATAGACACATTTTCGTTAAGCATTACTGTGTGATCAGTTAAGTATTTTCCAAATTCGAGTTTTTGATCTCCTAATTCCCACTTTAATTCGATTGAATGACTCATTTTAAGAATAATTAAAAGGTAGTGAGCACACTTTACCTTTTCTCTCAATATTGTCTGGTGTTAATACGATAACATCCTGTCCATCATTCCAATAATCTCTATCAACCATTGATAGACCAATATTGGTTTTTAAAAACGGTGAATAAATACCAGAGGTGATATTACCAATCTGAAATCTATTTTTTGAATATACAGGAAAAGGTATTGAGCATGGAGGAGTCGGGGACCCATCAAAAGTAATTCCTTTTATTTTTTTTTCTATTCCATTTTTTAATATTTTTTTTAGTGCATTTTTTCCAATGAAATCATGAGATAAATTGTTACAATAATTATCAAATCCACATTCAATTGGATTATTTTCTAAAGTAAATTCATTACCATAGGATAATAAACCACCTTCTATTCTATCAATTAAATTTGGACATCCAGGTGAAATATTAAAATCTTTTCCTGCTTCCCAAATAGTTTCCCAAAGTTTTTTTCCTAAACTAAAACCTTTAAGATAAATCTCAAAACCATCTTGTTTGCTATATCCTGATCTTGCAATTATCTGCTTTGTTCCTTCAAATTCAAAAAAAGAAAAATGAAAGAATTTTAATTTTTTAATTTTTTCTCCAAATATTGATGACATTAATTCTTCAGATTTTGGACCTTGAATTGCTAGGGGGTAAATATCTGGCTCTATAATATCAACTTTAAAATTTCTTCCTACAGCCAATCCTTTTGCCCAAAGAAGAACATCTGAGTCTGCAACTGATAGCCAATATTTATTTTCACTTAATTTTAAAAGTACAGGATCATTTATCATCCCTGCATTTTCATCAATCATTGGATAATAGTAACATTTACCAATAGGCATATCTTTTATTGATCTTGGAGACATAAGTTGTATTAATTTTGCAGCATCTGCTCCTATGATTTGAACCTGACGTTGACATGAAACATCCCAAATTTGAGTATTTTTAGATAAGTGCCAGTAATCTTCTTCTACTGTTGCTTTATATGATTTTGGAAGAAGCATATGATTAACTACAGTAAAACCACTTACACCAGCCTCAATTACTTTCTCGGTATAGGGAGTTCTCCTAATACGTCTAGACATGTTTAATCCTGAGTTACTCATTTATTTAGACCACCATATTGAGTATCCGTTTGGAGAAACAATTAAAGGTATGTGATATTTTTTAAGAGGATCTTTCATTTTAAATTTAACACTTATTGAATTAATTATTTCACTAGTATTTCTAAAATATTTACCAGAATTAATTATCATTTCATAATCACTTTCACAATCTTCTTTAGTTAATTCAAATTCTTTAAGCATTCTTCCAGAGCTATCTGTTTTATCTTCTAGAAATACAACTTTGTTATTATTACTTACTTTATAAATAACAATTTCTACATCACTTGCATGCGTGCCATCTATTGAGTTTAGTAAATGTGTAGAAAAAATTGCCATAACCTACTCTATAGATGCTTTATCTCTTTTATCACTAACTGCAGCAACTATAGGACTTATAACACCTTTAGCCTTAACATTTACACATGCAGTTTTACCACTTTCTAACGCTCTTTTTAAAGCGGGCCCTAAATCTTCTCTTTTAGTAACTAATTCTCCATGCCCTCCAAAACCTTCAAAAATTGAATGAAATGGAATATCTCTAAAATCAGTTGCAAAGTGTTTTCCACTTTCAAATAACCTTTCTTGTTGTTGAGAAATACAGTCAAGACCTCCATTATTATCTATAACAACAACAATAGGTTTTTTTTCTTGAAATGCAGCTTCAATTGACAATCCGCCAGATAAAAATGCACCATCTCCACTTATTAAAACAACATTAGATTTAGGATTGAGATTTTTCGCTGATACTGCAAAAGGAACTCCAACACCTAACATACTGAAAGTGCCTGGATGCAATATTCCTCCAAGTTTTTTACCTTTTGATCCAGAAATATTAATTGCAATCTCGGACCAGAAATGCGTGTTACCACCATCAATAACTAGCCAATCATTTTCAGTTAATACTTCTTGTACATCTAAAGCTAATTGAAGAGGATGAATTTTTCCACCTTTTTTTTTAGCCTCTTCAGTTTCTTTATTTAAGTCGTCTAATGTTTTATTGATCCAATTTTTTTTCTCTTTTTTATTTTTATTAAACCATTCATTGTTTAATTTCCATTTACTGTTTTTCTTTAACTCTATGAGTTTATCCAAAAAAACTCCAGGATCACAAAGTAAGTTAATATCTGCAGCTCTATTTAATTCTATTTCCTCATGCGATCCATTAATACAAACAAGCTTAGTGCTTTTTGGAAAAAGTGGAGGATTGCCAAAATTCATTTGATTATCAAGACGTGCACCAATCATAAGAACCAAATCTGATTCATGGAGAGCCATTTTTGATGGAGGATATTGATGAATATCTGCCAGACCCATGTATGTATCTACTTCTTCACCCAAAAGCTTCTGATGGTATGGTATATTAAATATTGGAATGTTTAATTCAAAGCCAGCTTGCTCTAATTTTTTTTCTGCACTAGACCACCAAACACCATGCCCTCCAATAAAAACAGGTTTTTGTGCACTAATTGCCAGATCAAATATTTCATTTAAACTCACAGGATCGGGCCAAGCTTTTGCGAGAGGTTTCTTTTGGTGTGTAAAAGGTCTTTCTTCTAAACCTGCATCATCTGCAAATGATGAAAACATTATATCTACTGGTACACTTAAATGTACTGCACCAGGATAGCCATTTGTTGCAATTCTATATGCTTTATCTACGAACTCTCTTATTCTATTGCCATCTGTTATACTTGCACTGTATTTTGTTAATGGTGATGCAATAGATACATCATCTATTTCCTTAAAACCGCCTGCTCCTTGTCTTTTTAAGCTACTTGATCCAGTTATAAAAATAACAGGTGATCTTTCACCCCATGCTTCCATCATTGAAGGCACTGCATTTGCAAAACCTTCTGGCCCTACAATACAAACGGATGGTTTTCTTGATATTCTAGTATGACCATCAGCTAAATGACCAGCAATTTGTTCATGAGGACAATTAATTACATTAATTTGACACTCCATAAATCCTTCAAGTGCTGGATTACAAAAACCTCCAGAAAGTGTAAATACATTATCAATACCTTTGTCTCTAAGAGCTCTTGCAACTAATGCCCCGCCTCTAATCTTTTTATCTCCCATTTTAATACTTTATATCCTTAAAAAATTTCTCTGCTATAATTTTTTTATCAACTTCATTTATATCGGTTAATCCCACTAAGCCAAGATTTGTACTTAACTCTTCTTTAATAAGGTTAATGATTCTTCTAAGACCTTTTGCGCCATCCGCACCGATGGCATACATTAGAGGCCTGCCAAACATAACAAAGTCAGCTCCCAGAGCTAACGCGCGTAAAATATCACTACCACTTCTAATTCCACTATCAAAAAGTATTGGAAAATCGTCTCCCAAAGCCTTTCGTATTAATGGTAAGGCATTAATAGAAGCAGTAGCACTATCTAATTGTCTTCCACCATGATTTGATACTTGAATTGCATCAACACCAGCCTCTTTAATTTTCAAAGCATCTTCAGAATTCATTACTCCTTTAATTATTAATTTTCCTTTCCAAGCGTCTCGAACCCTTTTCAGAGTATTCCAATCAGTTGCTCCTCTACTTTCTTTTCGTCTAAAAACTTGATCGCCACTTTTGGAGGTAACATAATTCATTGGTTGTGGTGCACCTTTAAACAAAGTTGTCAAACTCCATTGAGGATGTAGTGCAAAATCTAAAAATTGTTTTGGGCCAATTTTAAATGGATAACCAAAACCATTCCTATCATCTCTAGCTCTTCTTGAAAGAATTGGAACATCAACAGTGAGGATCAAAACCTTGTATCCAATGCTTTCTGCTCTTTTTAATAATTCCATAATAAATTCTTCACTTTGAAAAATATATATTTGCATCCATGAATGACCTTCAGAAAAAGTAAACATATCTTCAAGCGTAGTACTAGAAGCCATGGAAACACACGTTGGAATATTATTATACGCACTTTCTTTTGCTATCATTTTATCTGCTTCAGGCCATGAAAGATTTGTCATACCCATTGGTGCAAATCCAAATGGATAATCAAAATGAAAATCAAATATTTTTTTATTTAAATTTCTATTCTCAACATTTCTGAAAACCTTAGGTTCAAGTCTAATTTGATCTAATGCCTTACTATTAATTTCAGCAAGTTTATCATCTCCTGATGCTCCATCAATGAAATCAAAGACTAATTTTGGTAATCTCTTTTTAGATAACCTAATTGCATCATCTATTGTGTGGATTTTAGTGCTAGCTTTAATGAGATCATTCATTTTAATATTTGTATTCTAATATAATTTATAATTCTATTATAAAATATATTAGTTTTTTGAAATACCCTTCCAAGGTATCGGGCTAGATGGAATATCTTCTTTTAAACCTCTTTGTATTTCTCCTTTCTCATCATACATTGGTAAAGTACATATTTCACCTTTTTGTAAAGTACCATCATCACATCTAACATCTACTATTGTGTCTGGTCCATATTCTGCTTTATCCATATGAACTATAGCAACACCACAAACTTGAAGTGGCGACCAAGTACTTGACGTTACAATTCCAACTTTTTTCTTATTAATTGAAATTTCAGAATCAACCAACGCAAAGCTATTTTCCACTCTCATACCCCATGTTAAACAATCTTTTCTTGCATTAAGTAAATAATCTCTTCCAATAAAATCTCCTTTATTAAAATCTATAAACTTTCCTAATCCAACAGCAAATGGAGATCGATCTCTCGTAAAATCTCTCCCTGCAGATAAGAGACCTGCCTCAATTCTTCTGCATCTAAATCCTGGTGAGGCTGTTAGAATCATTCCCATTTCTTCACCTTTACTAAGTATTAAGTCTCCAATTTTTTTTGAGTCATTTTCTGGCCTTAAATAAATTTCCCAGCCAAGTTCATTTGTAAACCCTGTTCTGCTTATAATCACTTCTTCTGAAGCAATTGAAGTTTCAATCCAATCAAAATAATTAAAATTATTTTTTAATGGTTGATCAATTAGTTTTTCTAAAAGTTTTAAAGATTTAGGTCCTTGTATTTGACTGACCCATACATTTGGATCTTTAATTTCAACATCTAAATTTTTCGAATGAGCTTTGTACCAACTATATAAATGTCCATCACCTTGTGCAAACCAA
>CACKSM010000029.1 GCA_902602885.1 uncultured Alphaproteobacteria bacterium | reverse complement strand
CCACCAAAAACCAAATATTTTTAAATTAGGATGTTTACGAGCTAATACAGTTAATTCGTGCTGATCATTTAAAGATAAACAAGTTACAAGAAATTTGTTTTCCGGAAAAGAATTACATAATTTACTTAGTTCTTTGAGATTAATATCACCAATCCCATCTCCAGCTAAACCAAAACTACTATTTACAGCTCGTTTAACACCTAACATTAAAGACAATGGGATATTTTTTTTATTTAACCATGATAAAATTAATTTCCAAAGAGGATCATTTAAGATTTCCTTAAAATTATCTGAATTTGCTGAAATAGCTGCATACACTGGATTTGATACTAAAAAACAACTATCTAAATAATTTATTACAATATCATCTGCTTTTTGATTTATCTTAGTTTGATTTTTTGCAACCTCAGTTGCTTGGGAATTGTTAATAATTAAATCATCCAGTCTTAATGATGATTGAAATATATTTCTATCCCAATCATTATCTTTATATAAATTCCATTCATCAATATCAAATGGATTATTTGTCATTACTAAAGAAGAAACGTTTGATAATTTTAAAATTTTTTCATCTGTAAGAGATTTATTTTCATATTCATTATTTAGTTCTTCAAAAGTTTTATTATTATAATTAATATCTAATTTTTGAAGTACAGTTAGTACACCTTTACAAGCTTCAGAAATTGGTGTTCTATTTTGAAATAATTCTTCCCAGATAAGTTTTGCTTTCTTTACATCATCCAGAGAGTAAAATTTTTCTGCACTTACATTTGAATTGGTTAATAATTCTGCAATTAAATAATGATAGTTTAATAAATTAGTAAAACCAGAAAGAGAATGACTTTTAAAGACTGATGGAAATAAATGCGTATGAATATCAAAAATTTTTGTATTATTAATAACGGCTTCTAAAGTATTGGATAATTCCTGATTAGACATATTCATCACTTAATATTGCCAAGCCTAATCGCATTTTTTTGAGCTTTGATTGCCAATTCCATAACTTTTAAACAATGTGATTGATCCATTGCAGTACTAGTTCTATTTACAACATCACCCATTAATCTTTCAAAATATGTTAGGGGTTCTTTAGAAGCATTTTTATATTCATATTTTTTATTATTAACTAAAAAAAGGTGGTCTGTACCCTCTCTACCAACAAGATCGACATACTTTCTTAATTCAATGTATCCTTTTGTGCCTAAAATTGTCAATCTGCCATCACCCCAATTAGGTAAAGCATCAGGAGTGTACCAGTCTACCCTAATGTAACCTCTACCCTTATCTCCATGAATTAAAATTTCTCCAAAATCTTCAAACTTGCTATGTTCGGGATTTGAAAAATTACCTGTTGAAGAATTTATAATTTCTACATTTTTAGATCCAGTAAAAAATAAAAACTGATCTATTTGATGTGAAGCAATATCACATAAAATACCACCATATTGATCGTAATCAAAAAACCAATCAGGTCTAGTTTGGATATTCAATCGGTGAGGTCCCATTCCTATTGTTTGAACAACTTCTCCAATTTCACCCGCTTGAATTAAATCATAGGCAGCTTGAACTGAAGGCACTTCAAATCTTTCAGAAAAATCAATTGAAAATATTTTTCCTGTTTTTTTTGTAGTATTTTCAATTTCTTTAAGCTGTTCTAAAGTTGTACAACCAGGTTTATCTAACATTACATCTTTTCCAGCATTCATACACTCAATAGCTAAAGCTGCTCTTTTAACTGGAATGTCTGCTATCAATACTAATTCAATTTCTTTATTTTTTAATAAATCCTCTTTATTTGTAAAGCGGGGTATATCAGGATGTTTTTCATTAAAATCTTTTGTAATTTTATTATCAGTTTCATTCCACCAGCCAACACATTCGCAACCCAAATTTAACATACCATTTAATTGTCCAAAAATGTGTCTATGCTCAACACCCATTGCAGCAACTTTAATTTTTCTCATGATTAAATATTTTACTCCATTGTAATTAGTTTATTTTTTTTAGATGATTCTATCATCGCATCAATGAGATAATGAACTTTCAATGCATCTTTTCCAGTAATTTCAAATTTTTCATTTGTACTAATTGATTTTGCAAAATTAAGTATAAGATCTTTATGCCAATCAAATGGAAAGGCCATAGGATCAGCACTACCACCAGTTCCAGATTCCTCTCCATACTCTTCTTTCTCACCATTCCTCCAATTAATGATAAGTGTTCCTGCTTCAAGTTTGACTGTTGCATTTTCACAATTAAGGACAATTGACTCTGATGAGCCTGGAAAAACACTCGTTGAAGCGAATAAAGATGCAATTACGCTATTTTTAAATTTAATACCTCCAGTTACAAAATTTTCTGACTCCATTTTGTGAAACTTTGTAGTTTCTGCCATTACCATCACCTCTTTAGCATCTCCTAAAAGACTGATAGCAAGATCAAGTGTATGAATAGCTTGGCTTATAAGAACTCCTCCACCATCTCTCTTATATGTTCCTCTGCCTGGTTCATCATAATAAGACTGTTCTCGCCACCATGGAATATTGATTTGAGCTGAAAAAATTTGACCAAATTTATTCTCATTTATTAATGATTTTAATTTAATTGAGGATTTTCTAAATCGATGTTGAAAAACTATACCGAGGTTAACTTTATTATTTTCACAAATTGAAACTATACTTTTTGCATTTTCTAAAGTTCGTTCAATTGGTTTTTCCATTAAGATATGTTTTCCATGTTTACTAAATTGCTCTACTAGTTCTAAACGTTGATTTGGAGGGGTGATGATATCCACCATGTCAACTTCAGGATTATCATAAATGCTATCAATGTCTTGAAATGAATTAAAATTATAATTTTTAGAAAAATTTTCTCTTTTTTCCTTATTTCGAGAAAAAACTCCAACTACATTAATATCATCCTTTAATTCATTTAAAGCCAAGGCATGGGGTTTTGCAGCCATACCCGTACCAATAATGGCAAGTCCAATTTTTTTAGAACTCATTAATTATTTTTTTTTGATACAGACATGCCATTCTCTTCAAAAATATGAACTGAATCTCTTTTAAAACGAAGATATAATTCTTCTCCCTTATTAATTTTATATTGCCCAGTATGATGAACAATTAATTGTTTTATTCCTTCACCCTGACAATAAAAGTAAGTTTCACTTCCGAGCTGTTCAGTAAAATCAACATGTACTTTCAAATCTGAATTTTGCTGTTCACAAACTTCTATATGTTCAGGCCTTATCCCAAGAGAATAAGGTGTATTATTTTGTAAATTTTTATGATTTGTTTGCAAATTCAATGCATCTGAAACTAAATTAAATGAACCAGACTTATCAATTGCATTAACTTTTATAAAATTCATTTTTGGAGATCCAATGAAACCAGCTACAAAAATATCACTGGGATTATTATATAAATCAAGTGGTGCTCCTGCTTGTGCAACATAACCATTATTTAAAACTACTATTTGATCAGCCAATGTCATTGCTTCAACTTGATCATGTGTAACATAAATCATTGTACCACCGATTTTTTCATGAAGTGCTGATAATTCTTTTCTCATTGTGACTCTTAACTCAGCATCAAGATTAGATAAAGGCTCATCAAACAAAAATGCTTTTGGATCTCTAACTATTGCTCTGCCAATAGCTACTCTTTGTCTTTGACCACCAGAAAGTGCTTTTGGTTTTCTTTGAAGATACTCTTCAATTTGTAAAAGTTTAGCTGCGCTATTAACTTTTTCTTCAATTGTTTTTTTATCAATTTTTAGATTTTCCAATGCAAAGGCCATATTTTTAAAAACAGACATGTGAGGATACAAAGCATATGATTGAAAAACCATAGCCAAACCTCTTTCTGAAGCGGGTATATTACTTACTTCATTTCCGTCGATTAAAATTTCTCCTGATGTAATTCTTTCTAATCCAGCAATAATTCTTAATAATGTTGATTTACCACATCCAGAGGGACCAACTAAAACTAGAAACTTTCCACTTTCAACTTTCAAATCAACTCCATGAATTACTTCTGTTTGATCATAACTTTTATAAATGTCCTTTAATATGATTTCAGTCATCTATCTCTTCTCATTATTGCTTTGTCAGGGTCAGCATGTTGTAAGTGTATAGGCGGCATCCCATTCAAGATTTTTTTTATATCATTCATCATCATATCTCTTATATTTTTATATGAATAATCTAAAGCACCTGCAACATGTGAAGTAAATAAAATATTAGATTTTTTTCTAAAAGTTGAATCTGCTGGCACAGGCTCGACTGGATATACATCTATAGCTGCTCTAAAATATTCATTTTCAGCAAGTTCAATAAATTCGTCAAAATCAACAACCTCCGCTCTACTGACTAGAACTACTGAACTATTTTTTTTAATTAATTTTAATTTATCTTTACTAATAAACCCTTCATTTTCAGTAGTAACTCCAGCTAATATGAATATAAATTTATTGTTAGATAATAAATCATTAATCGATACAGGGTTTACACCATGGCTTTCTAAGTATTCATTAGATAACCATGGATCAAATACTGAAATTTTACAGTTAAATGGTTTTAACAAAGGAAGTAAACTTTTTGCTAAATTTCCAAACCCAATTAACCCAACATTTGAGTTAAACAGTGTATAAGCAAATTTATTTTCTTTAATTCCATATTGCTCTTCAGAATTTAAAAATTTTTTGTAAACTCCCAAAACATTTCTAGAAAGTGAGATTGCGTAACCTATACAAGCTTCAGCAACAGCAGGAGCCATGGCAGGTGCAGCTGATAAAACATAAATACCTCTTCTATGTGCTTCATGATAATCAATATTCGGTTCCCAATTTGCTTTGACATTTATAATTGCTTTAATTTTTTTTGATTTATCTAAACGTTCTTTAGGCATAGCAGTCTGTCCAACTAATATTTCAATTTCTTCAATATTTTTATCTACAAGTTCATCAGGAGCTCGACTACCAAAGTGATAGATTAAATTAGATATTTTTTCTAATTCAGTCTTAACATCATTAGTAAAAACCATTTCTTCATTTCTTGGATAAGGATCAAAAAAAATTAGGGGTTTGTCTTGCATTACTTCATACCTGTGCTTGCTATTCCTGTTGTTATAAATTTTTGTAAGTAAGCAAATATAATTGCTATAGGTAATAAAGTTACCATAGTCATTGATAATACATAATTCCACTGACTAGTAAGTTCTCCGTGAAATGCGTTTAATCCAATTTGCAATGTATAAACTTCACTTTTAGATAAAACTATTAAAGGCCATAAGAAATCATTCCATCTCCACATTATGGAAAAAATTGCTAAAACTGCAATAGCAGGTATAGATAAAGGTAGGACAACTCGCCAATAAATTGCCCATTCACTTGCGTGATCCATTCTTGCTGCTTCTATAAGCTCTCTAGGCAATGTAAGCATATATTGGCGAAGTAAAAAAACTCCTGTTGGTGTTGCAGCACCTGGAAGAATTACGCCCCATAATGAATTTATCATTCCAAAGTTTGCAACAACATAAAAAACTGGAACCAAAATTATCGTTAATGGAATTAATAATGTACCTATAACAAAAACAAGTGCAAAATTTTTCCCTCTAAACTCATATATAGAAAGTGCATATGCTGCCATTGAATTTATTATTAATGTTATTATTGTTGCTACAACAGTAATGAAAGTTGAGTTTTTGAAATAAAGTAAAAAATCATACTTTCTTAAAGGATCAACATAGTTTTGCCATTGAATTTTAAATTCTCTAATTTTTTCTCTTTTATCAATCGGTACTTTTACTGTTTCTCCTGGGTTTAGAGGATCAACCATTTTAGCGTTAATTCCAATTCTTTTAATTTGTGCTAACTGCTTTACTGACCCATCTTCTTGTGTCACATTAAAAATTGGTAAGGGTTTATCGTATCCTTCAACATCAACTTGAATTTGCGAAAGTGGCAAAATTGTTGGAGGATATTCTTGTATACCTGCTAATGTCTTTAATGAAGATAATCCTAACCACACAACAGGACCAAACATTAAAAGAACACCTAGAAATAAATAAAAATAAGAAAAATAATCTGTCCAATGATATTTATTTTTATATCTTTTTTTTGTAGCAATTTTTATTATTCTTGAAGTTGTTTCAGACATATTAGATTTCTTGATGTTTACTCTCTTTATTTCGACTAAAATATAATTGCATAAGTGTTAAAAATAAAAGTACCACACCGAGAACCATAGATGCGGCGGCTGCAAGACCAAAATTTTGAACAGATCCAGATGAAGCAAATCCTGTGGTAAAAATATATTGAACAATCAATGATGTAGATGTTCCAGGCCCCCCACCAGTTAAAACATATATTTCATCAAATGTTTGAACACCTTTTATTGAGGCAAGAATAAATACAACTAATAAATTTGGCATTAGAAGAGGTAGAGTTATTCGAAAGAAAATTCTTTCTCGGCTAGTTCCATCCATTTCGGCTGCCTCATATAAATTTGGAGGTATTGCTTGAAGACCTGCTAATACAATCAGAGTGTAAAAACCCATATGGGCCCATATTGATACAAAGATTACTGATGCCATAGCCCATGATGGATCCGTTAAAAATGATACTTTGTCTCCACCATAAGACTCAATTATAGCATTGAAAGCTCCATTTTTTAGCAGTATCCATTGCCAAATCAAACCAACAACAACTGGTGACAATAAAACAGGGAAAAAAAATACCGATCTAAAAAAACCTCTGCCAATAATTTTCTTATTTAATATCACGGCAGTCAAAACCGAAAAGAAAATCATTAAGCCAACTTGAAAAACAACAAAGAATATAGTGTTATAAACTCCTCTCCAAAAAAAATCTTCTGTACATGTATTTGGGTTTAAATAACTCTCACAATCAAATAACTGATCATATTGTTTTGTTGTAGGAAGTTCTCTCTCAGCAAATAACAGTTCGTCACCAGATGATAATGAAAAGAAAAAGTTTGCACCAAGAGGGATTATTACAAATAATCCAAAAAAAATTAAATTTGGAAGCAAAAAAATATATGGCATATTTCTTACACCAATAATTTTTTGAATTGGCCACATGATTAAATCAATAGCATGCATTAAAAATGCAAAGGGAATATTTAAAATTCTAAGGAAAAAATTTTTTATTTGATTTCTAATATTTTCCATTAAATTATTTCGAAAAAAAGCTGCTCAAAATGAGCAGCTTTATATTATTATTATTTTGGATGTAATTATCCGCCGTATTTTTCTTTAAGTTGTTTTTCAACATCTTCATCCATACGCTCCCAAGCTTCTTCCATTGTCATTTCACCAACAATAGCTTGTCCTAATCTTGAGATAATTGCGTTAAACATTATACGGTTGTCAACGTGTGCCTGAAGATCAAAAGCGACTTGATCAATAGTTGGCACTGCGCCAGCAAAAGTGTTTAATGCATGTTTTGCGTTTGGATCATCAGTTTGATAATCAACTTGTAGATCTAAGTGTCCAGGGATAGCAAGAACTTGACCAATAAAACTACTTAGTTGTTCTTTACTAGAAAGATAATCCATTACCTTTCCAACAGCTGGATTAGCATTGAATGCTAATAGTGCATTTCCACCTGGCATTCCAGTACATGCAGCAGGACCACATGGAGCTGGTACAGCCCACCAATCAAAATCATCTCCAACTTCATTTGCGAATCTTCCAATCTGCCATGAACCACTCATCATGAAAACTACCTCAGCAGCATTCCACCAATCATTTGGAGCATGATATTTAGATCCTGAAACTGATCCCCAAAGATCTTTACTCATTGTACCTGCTTGGTGCCAATCATAAAGCATTTGAGTCATAGCTTTTAATCCATCATCAACTAATTTTGGATCACCGCTTGAATCAAAATATTTCGCTCCCATAGAAATTGCTGGGCCTGATACACGGTGACCTGATCTATCCCAAGCCATTGGAATAGGAGTACCTGTTTTTTCTGCTACTTCAATTGAAACTGCTGCCCATTCTTCCCAAGTTGCACCAGGGCCTAAAAGATCTACACCAGCTTGTTCAAATAGAGTTTTATTTACATATGGACCAGTTACTGTCATTGTAGAATGGAAACCATGAATTGAGGTTGTATCTCCAGGCTTACGATACCAATTTAAAAAAGGACCGAAGCTTTTTTCATAGTAACTTGGATCAGCTACATAAGGCGTAATATCAGCATAATATTTGTTTAATCCACCAAGATCAGTAACACGAGCAATGTCAGGACCTTCACCAGCTGCAAGCTGGATAGGTAGAGTGTTCATTATTGCATCATATGGTACAATATCTAAAATTACATTTATATCTGGATTAGCTGCATTAAACTCATCAATTTGTGCTGCAATTGGCACATTTTCTTTGTCTCCATCTCCATACCACATAATACGTACATCTGTGGCAGCAAAAGAAACTGCGGAAATTAAAGTTAATGAGAATGAAACTAAAGCTACAGATATTGCTTTTAAAATAAACTTAAAGTTCATCATTTATCCTCCAATTTTTTTCAGACTTAAACATATTAAATTATTATATACAAGTAATAAAAACCTAGAAATAATGGTAAATTTTGAAATTAAATAATAATATTTTGTTAAAAAATATTATAAACATATCAAAATTCAATGATTGGTTATTTAGCATTAGCAAGAGATACATTTGATATAAATTATGCTTTAGATAATAAAAAAAGGTTTGAAAAATTTATAGATATTTTAGACATTAAATACTCACATTTTAAAGAATTAATTACAGATGATGAAACAGGAAAAAAAGCTATTAGATATTTTAAAAAACTAAATTGTAGCAAATATATCATTGCTCAAACAACTTTCACTGATGCAAAATTTATAACAAGTTTTGCTAAAACATTTAATAAACCAATACATTTAATAAGTTTTAAAGAGCCGAGAACAGGTAAGCGGTTAAGATTGAACTCTTTATGTGGTGTAAATCTTGCTATGCATTCTTTAATCAAATTAAAATATAAGCCAGAATTTTCAATGTTTATTAATAATAAATTATTCGAAATGGAAAAAATTAATAATTTTTTAAAAAATAAAAAAATTTTAAAAAATAATACATTGAAAAAAATAAAAAATTCTAAAAAGAAAGATGACATTATTTTTTCAAAAAAAAAGAATTTAGGACTTGTTGGAAAAAGACCAGATGGATTTTTTACCTGTGATTATGATAATAGAGAAATAGAAAAAAAATTGAATTATAGTCTTAAGAAAATTAAATTAGAAACTTTGTTTAATATTTCTAAAAATGTTGACACTAAAGATATTACAAAAACTAAAAATCAAATAAAAAAAGATTTGAAATCAGTCTCTAAGTTGAATGCAAATGAATTAAATAAAAGTATTTCAATTTTTCATGGGTTAGAAAAAATAAAAAATGATAACAAAATTGATACTTTTGCAATTAAGTGTTGGCCTGAAATGTTTACTCAATTTGGATGTGCATCATGTGGTCCAATGGCTATGATGAATGAAAAGGGAGTTAGCAGTGCATGTGAAGCTGATGTATTAGGAAGTATAAGTTGTGATATTTTAAATAAGATAAATAACAGACCGTCACTTTTAGTAGATGTTGTTGATTGTGATCCCAAAACTGATACTTTAGTTTTTTGGCATTGTGGATTAGCTCCAATTAGTATGGCAAAAAAAAATACAGCAAGTGCAACTGTACATTCTAATAGAAGGAAAGCATTGCTTCATGATTTTGCATTTAGACCTGGGAAAATAACAATATTTAGAGTTTCAAAATCAGAAAATAAATTAAAATTTATTGTTATGAAGGGTGAAGTTTTAGATAAAAAAAATTCATTTTCAGGTACTTCGGGTGTTGTGAGATTTCAAACAAATACCTATCAAAAATTAGTTAGATTATTCACGTCTGGTATCGAACATCATCTAGCATTCACATATGGAGATGTTTATTCAGAAATAAAAAAATTAAGTGCGCAATTAAATATTCCAATTTACACAACATGAAAAAGAAAATTAAATATGGAATTGTTGGAAGTGGACTAATGGGTTGTGAACATATTTCAAATATTAGTCTTATAGATTCAGCTGAAGTAGTTGCCATCTCAGACAGTAATGAAAATTCAATAAATAAAGCTAAAAATCTTATCTCAAATGATATTAAAATCTATTCAAATAATAATGAAATTTTTAAAAATAATGAAGTGGATGCTTTTATAATTTCGACTCCCAATTTTACCCATCATGATATTATTAAAGAAGCTTTAAAAACAAAAAAACATTTATTAATTGAAAAACCCTTATGTACAAAATTAGAAGATTGTCTTGAAATTAAAAAATTATCAACATCATATCCATCAGTAATATGGGTGGCTATGGAGTATAGGTACATGCCACCTGTTCAAAAAATGATCCAAGAAATAGATAGTAATAAAATTGGTAAGCTTAAAATGCTTTCAATTCGTGAACATAGATTTCCATTTCTCAAAAAAGTAGATGATTGGAATAGATTCCAAATAAACACCGGTGGAACATTAGTAGAAAAATGCTGTCATTTTTTTGATTTAATGCGCCTAATTACAAATAGTGAAGTTACACAGGTATTTGCAAGTGGTGACCAAAGTGTAAATCATCTTAATGAAAATTATAATGGAAAAGTTCCTGATATATTGGACAATGCATTTGTAATTTTAGATTTTAAAAATGGAATAAGAAGTTCTTTAGAACTTTGTATGTTCGCAGAAAATTCAGAAATGCAAGAAGAGCTATGTGTTGTTGGAGATAAGGGTAAAATAGAAACAGGTGTTCCAGCTGATGCATCTGGAAAAAATTCTTCAGAAGTTAGAATTGGTTTAAGAGACT
>CACKSM010000028.1 GCA_902602885.1 uncultured Alphaproteobacteria bacterium | reverse complement strand
GACCAACCTAAAAGTATAAGATTGTTAATAATAGCTTCTTTTAAATATCCATCATTTTTCAAATCTAAAATATTAACTGCTCCATGTCTTTTTGATAATTTTGTTCCATCTTCTCCATGAATAAGAGGAATATGAGCATATTGAGGTATATCCCAATTCATAAATTTATATATGTAGTATTGTCTAAAAGTATTAATAAAATGATCGTCACCTCTAATAATGTAATTAATTCCTAAATCATGATCATCAACTACTACGGATAACATATAAGTGGGTGATTGATCTTTTCTTAGTAAAATGAAATCATCTAACTCTAAATTTGCTACTGTGACGTCTCCTTGAATTGTATCTTTAATTTTTAAATTGCCTTCATCTGGCACATCTAATCTAACTACAAAACCTTCATCTCTGCTTTGAATATCATTATCATTTTTACATTCAGTACATATTTTTTTAGAATAATTTTTATTTTCTTTAATGAACTTTCTTTGGCTAGCTATTTTTTCTTCAGAACATATACATTTAAAAGCTTGCTTTTTTTGAAGCAATTCTCTAGCAATCTTCTGATGCCTTGATAATCTTTTAGATTGAACTTGAATGTCCTCATCCCAATTAAAACCAAGCCATTTTAAAGAATTAGTTATGTTATCTGTGTATTCTTGTTTTGATCTTTCATGATCTGTATCTTCAATTCTCAAGTAGAATTTAGATGATGCTGATTTCTTGCTTATAATATAATTAATTAGAGCTGTTCTAGCACCCCCAAGATGAAGATTACCAGTAGGAGAGGGTGCAAATCGTGTTTTTAACATAGTCATCTTAAAATTAAGATAAACTATTAATTATATTTTCTTATAATACCAGATAAAGTCCCTTGGACTTGAATTTCACCTGCTTCATATTCCTTTGTCTGAAAACTTTGATTAGCAGGTATTAACAATACCTTGTTTCTGTCAAATTTAATAGTTTTTAGAGTAACTTCATTATCTTGTGTTATAACAGCTGCAATCTTTCCATTTTCAACATTATTTGTCTTTTTTATAACAGCAATATCACCGTCAAATATTCCTTTATCTATCATAGAAAGACCTTTTACTTTTAATCCAAAATATTTAGCATTTGGTGATGTCATCGAAGAGGGTACAGAAACAAATTCATCAGCATTTTCAATTGCTTCTATTGCTTCTCCTGCAGCTATTGCACCAATTAATGGGATATTAATGCTATTTGACAAAGAATTTTCATCAGCAATATTATCTTTATTAATAATTTCCATTGCTCTAGCTTTGTGCTTTAATCTTTTAATAAAACCTCTTTCTTCTAGACTAGTAATTAATCTATGAATACCTGACTTTGATTTTAGATTAACTGCACTTTTCATTTCCTCAAAAGATGGGGAGATTTCATTACTTGAAATATAATTTTTTAAATAATCGTATAGTTCTTTTTGTTTTTTTGTAAGCATTAGCTGTTCTATATATGTTCTTTAAGATCAAAACAAGAACAAATATAAATATCTATATTTTTCAGTTATTTAAATATTAGATTTACCACCTGTTTTCGAAACAAGGTGTATATTTTGAATTATAATTTTTTTATTTAAATACTTACACATGTCATAAATTGTCAGACAGCTAATTGTAACTGCAGTTAATGCCTCCATTTCCACACCAGTATTTGCATTTGTTTTAACTGTACTTTTGACAATAAAAGTAAATTTTTTATCATTTTTTATAACTTCAATATTTATGTGATTGATTGGAATATTATGACAAAGCGGTATCAATCTAGAAGTTTCTTTTGCCCCTATAATACCACCAATTATAGCAGTTTTTTCTAGGTTCCCTTTTTTTGTCTCAAATGATTTTATTTTTTTATATGTTTCTTTATCAAATTTAATTTCACCAGAGGCAACTGCTACTCTTTCTGAGACATCTTTATTTGATATGTCAATTATATAAGGATTTCCTTTTTTATTAATATGACTCATTTAAAAGCAATTCTCCAATTTTCTTTTCTTTATCTTTAGATTTTAACAAACTTTCTCCAATTAAAAAATTATATATCCCTGTTGAATTAAATTTTTTAATATCATCAGAATTTTTAATGCCACTCTCTGCAATTAAAATATAATCATTAGTTAAATTTTTATTCAAATTTATTGAGTTATTTAAATTGATTTCAAGACTTTTAAGGTTTCTATTATTAATTCCAATCACAGGGTAGTCTAATTTGAATGCTCTTTTCAGTTCATCTTCATCATGAACCTCTATAATACAATCTAATTTTAATTCATTTGCATAATTTATAAATTCTATTGCTTGAGCGTCTGATAGTATTGATAAAATTAATAATATACAATCAGCTTGATAAATCTTACTTTCTAAAATTTGATATTTATCAATAATAAAATCTTTTCTTAAAATAGGTAAATTTGTTTTCTTTTTTACTATAGATAAATGATCAATATTTCCTAAAAAATATTTACTTTCTGTTAAAATCGATAATGCTCCAACACCTGATCTTTCATATAAAATAGCAATGTCTTCTGGTTTGTAATCTGAAATTATTTCACCTGCACTTGGACTTTGTTTTTTTACTTCACCAATTATAAAGTTTGTTTTATTTTTTTGAGCTGAAATTAATTCATCTTTAAATTCACGTTTCTCTAATTTTGAGGAAATTAATTTTTCTAATGTTTTAAAAGAACATCTTTTTTTTGTTTCTTCTAATTCTTTAGATTTATCTTCACAAATTTTTTGAAGTATATTACTCATTAATTAGTGAGTTTACAAAATTTTTTGTAATTCCTTCCTCAATTGTTTTATTTGCTAATTCAAAACTATCTTTTAGATTATTTCTTAAATTGGATAAATATATTGCTGCTCCTGCATTTATTTCTACAATCATTTGAAATTCTCTATAATCGCCGTTAATCATTTTATTAAAGCAATTTGCATTATATTCTGGATCTCCACCTTTTATATCTTCTAATTTAATTAAATCATAACCATAGTCTCTTGGATCAAAACTATATTCCAGAACTTTATTATCCTTCAATTCATTTATTAGAGTATTTTCTGATAAACTTATTTCATCTAAACCATCCAATCCGTGAACAACCATAGCTTTTTCAGAGCCTAATTCTTTCAAGCAATTACAATGCATAGAAACTAAATCTCTTGAATAGACACCTAGAAGCTGTTTACTTGCTTTAGCAGGATTTGTAAGAGGACCTAATAAATTAAAAATTGTACGTGTAGCTAAATTCTTACGAACGTTAATTACGTTCTTCATGGCAGAATGATGATTTTGAGCAAATAAAAAGCAAAAATTTTTATTTGATAATGAGTTTTCTAAATCTTCTACATTATTTGTAATTTTATAACCTATTTTTTCTAACATATCTGCAGAGCCTGATTTTGAACTAACCGAACGATTACCATGCTTTGCTATAGTAACGCCAGCACTTGCAGCAACTATTGCTGCACTTGTTGATATATTTAATGTGTCTTTCATATCTCCACCGGTGCCACAAGTATCAATTGTATTTTGAGGAGAGTTTATTTTTAAAGATTTGTCTCTCATTACTTTAGCTGCACCGATAATCTCTTCTTTTGTTTCACCTTTTAACTTTAAACCAATTAGTATTGATGTAATTTTAATATCATCTAATTCTCCACTCATAATTTTATTAAATATATACATACTTTCTTCAATATTCAGATTTTGTTGTTCGAGAATTTTATTTAATATTAAAGTTTGATCCATTATTTTGCTAAGTTTAAAAAGTTTTTTAAAATAATTTTACCCATATCAGTACCTATACTTTCTGGATGAAATTGTACTCCAAATATTGGTAATTTTTTATGTGCAATACCCATTATAATCTTATTATTTGTTTCAGCAGTAATTAAAAAATCTTTAGGCATAGTTCTTTTATCAATTATAAGAGAGTGATATCTAGTTGCTTTAAATTTTCTTTCTACATTTTTAAATATAGAGTGGCCAAAGTGATTAATTGTATCAACTTTTCCGTGCATGATTTCTTTGCATTTAATGATTTTACCACCAAAAGCTTGACCAATAGTTTGATGCCCTAAACAAATACCAAGTATAGGAAACTGTTTTGATAATTCTGAAACTATATTAAGACTTATTCCAGCTTCATTTGGTGTGCATGGACCTGGTGAAATAACTATTGATTTAGGTTTTAATTTACGAATTTTATTTATCGAAATTTTGTCATTTCTAAAAACAACAACCTTCTGATTTAAATCCAATAAGTAGTGTTTTACATTGTGAGTAAAACTATCATAATTATCTATCAGTAATATCATATATCGAATTTGTATGAATCCTCTGCAGCTGCCATTAAAGCACCAGCTTTATTCAAAATTTCTTGATGTTCATTTTTTGGGACCGAGTCATAAACTATTCCAGCACCAGCCTGAATGTATAATTTATTATCTTTTACAAGCCCAGTCCTCAAACTAATACAAGTATCCATGTCGCCATTAGAATCAAAATAACCCATACAACCAGCATAAAAACTTCTATTTAAATTTTCAAGTTCCTCTATGATTTCCATCGCTCTTATTTTTGGTGCACCAGAAACTGTACCTGCTGGAAATCCAGCCATTAAAGCATCCAGAGCATCTAAATTATTATCTATTTTTCCCTCAACGTTTGAAACAATATGCATAACATGAGAATAATACTCAATAATCATCTTTTCAGTAACATTCACTGTTCCTTTTTTTGCAACACGACCAACATCGTTCCTTCCTAAATCTAAAAGCATTAAGTGTTCTGCGAGTTCTTTCTTATCATTCAGTAAGTCATTAGATAAATAAAGGTCTTCAGAGACATTCTTTCCTCTTTTTCTTGTTCCAGCAATTGGTCTTATAGTAACTTTTTTATTTCTTAATTGAACCATTAATTCTGGACTAGAAGCAACAAGGCCTATTTTATCGAAGTTAAAATTTACAAGATAAGGAGATGGATTTAGTCGTCTTAGCGATCTGTAAAGGTTGACTGCCTTTAAATTATATTTTGTTTCAAATCTCTGTGAAGGCACAACTTGGAAGATATCTCCATTTTTAATATATTCTTTTGCTTTATTTACAATTTTATAAAATTGCTCTTTCTTAAAATTTGATTTAAATTTTAATTTAGATTTTTTATTTTTCTTTTGCGCAGGTTTTAAAATACTTTTTTCTAACTTTTTAATTGTTTTATCAATAAGTAATTTATTTTTTCTATAGGCTTTTTCTGCCGAGATTTTTCTACTTGGATACGTAACTGTCATAAGGGAAATAATATCTTTAATATTATCAAAAACTGCGACAATTTTTGGCCTGATTAAAATTGCATCAGGTATTCTTATATTGTCCTTATTACTTAGTTTAATATTTTCAATATATTGAATCATTGGATATCCTAGATATCCAACTAGTGTTGGGAAAGGAACGTCAATTTCATTATTTTTAAATTTTGAAATTTTTACAAGTTCTTTAAGACTATGAATTGGCTTTTGATCTAGTTTGTAATCAAAATTATGATCCAAATATTTAATTTTTGCCTTACCTTTTTCAACTGTCCAAATTAAATCTGGATCACAACCAAGTAATGAATAACGTCCTCTTTTACTTCCGCCTTCTACTGACTCTAATAGAAAGGAATATTTTTCTGATTTACTAATTTTTAATAAGGATGAAAATGGCGTTTCAATATCAGCAATAAGATTTTTTTTTAATATCTGAGGTAAGCCTTTATTATATTGGCTTATAAAATTTTTTTTTTCTAAACTCATTTATACTGAGATAAAAGACCATTTATAAGTTCATCATTGAACGAAATTTCTTTTGTCTTAATAATCTCACTACCAAATGCTGTTTTCAAATCATCTATCAAATTAATGTTTTTAGCATTCTCACCTTCTGCAGGCATTTTTATATTTTTAATATTTGCAAAATAAATAGTATTTTCGTCTGATCCAAAAGTCACTTTATCAATATCAGTTTCAAAAATTTTTTGTTTAAATGATATTGGCAATTCATTATTTGCATTTAATTTTAAGGATAATTTTTCTGAACCAACTGAATAAAAATTACTTATATTTGTAAAAGTCTCCTTATTGTTTTCAAAAATATCTTCTGCTTGTTCAGTTTTTTTAGTAAAAATAAAATCTTATTATCAATATTCTCTATTTTTGAAGGATATATTTCTTCGATATTAACGATGAAAGAAGTATTATTATCAAAATCTACTAAATCACTTACAAAATCTTTATTTTGAGAAAAAGAAAATGAAATTACATTACTTAAAATAGGATCACCTTCTTTATTATTGTTAATAATTTTTTCCTTATTGATTAATTTAAGATTATTTTGATTTGCAATTTCAGTTATTGAAAATCCATCAAGTATTTGTTGATCAAGACTTAATTTTAATTCATTATAGTAATTATCTAATTCAAAATTGGTTAAAGTATTATTGATTTCATTTTTCACTTCATCAAATTTTAATTCTTTTTCCGGGATAATTTCATCCAAAATAATTATATGATATGCTAAAGTTGTTTGAACTACATCTGATATATTTCCTTTGGATAGTTCAAATATAACGTTTGCTAGTTGTTCTAAAACCCTATTTCTATTTACATTTTTGAATTCATTAAATATTATATTATTTTCTTCTGCATATTGTATAATTTCTTCATTAAGCATTCCGGAAACACTTAGTTTAAAATCATCTGCTTCTTCTTTTGATTTAAAATTAAATTGTTTAAAGCTTCTCTCTTCTGGATTAATAAATAATTGTTTATTATTATTATAATATTCCTCAATACTATTTTCTGAAGGTGAAAAATTATCTCTAAAATTATTTTTATTGATTAATATATATGAAATATCTCTCTCTTCTTTTGTCATATATGCGGAAGAGTTATTATTAAAATAATCTAATAGCTCTTTATTATCTTTTGTAATTTGATCTTTGCTGTAGTTTTCTAGTTTAATATTGTTGTAAGGTATTTTAAGCAACTCTATTTCTCTAATTTGGTTATCATGCTTATTAAAATTTATTTGTAATTGTAATGGATAATTTTTTTGAAAGAAAAGGTTATCAAATACATTAGCTCTAGTTTCATAATTTATTAAATCTACAAGATCCTCAATTTTTAATCCTTGATTTCTTAAGAATGTATTTAATATATCGTCATCTAGTTTATTATTAATGTAAAGATCTGGAAAGTTTCTTTTTGTTTCTTTAGCAATTGTAGTATCATCTAAAATGAAATTTATTTTATCAAACTCATTTTCAAAAATTGCATTGTTGACTAAATATTGAAGGGCAATTTGATGAACTTGAAAACTCCTTATCTGATCTCCAGTTAATTCATTTCCAATCATTTGAGAAAATCGATTAATGTTCATATCCATTGATCTAAGAAATTTTGTTGTAGAAATAGGCGTACCTGAAATATTAGCTACAAAATTATCAGAATTGAATAAATTGGAATATCTTTGTGAGCCACGAAAAAAGAATAAGCTTGCTGCAAAAAGTATCGCCAATCCAATGCCAATCCAAGAATTTCTAATTGCTCTCATAAAATTTCTATTGCTTCTATAATATTAGTTTCTATAAATAAAAGTAATTATGGTAAATCTTGATAAATATTCCTCAATTTTTATAGCAAATTGGAAATTAAATGGAAATTCCTCATTTTTAAAAGATTATTATGAAAAATTAAAAGTTAATTCTAATAATTGTACGATTATCTGCTCGCCTTCAATTTACTTAAAATCACTAAAACGAAATAATGAAAACTTATTTTGTGGCGCACAAGATGTCTCTTCTTATAAAGAGGGCGCTTACACAGGAGAATTATCCGCCTCAATGCTGAGAGATAATAATATTGATTTTTGTTTGGTTGGACATTCTGAACGAAGACAATACTTTGCCGAAACAAATAATAATGTAAACATTAAAAGCTCAAACCTTATTGAGGAAAATATTATACCAGTGATATGCATAGGTGAAACCTTAGAGCAGAAAGAAAAAAACTTAACAGAAGAAATCTTATCTACGCAAATTAAAAATAGTATTCCCAATTTAGCAAATCATCAAAATGCGTTAATTGCTTATGAGCCAGTTTGGGCAATAGGAACAGGATTAACACCAACTTTGGATGAGATAAATCAAGTACACGAACTCATTAAAAATTTTGATACTAAATTTAGGAACTTTAGGGTTCTTTATGGAGGTTCTGTTAAATCGTCAAATTCAAATGAAATTACAGAATTAAGTCAAGTAGATGGCTGCTTAATTGGCGGGGCGTCGTTAAAAGTTGATGAATTCAATACAATTATTTCTTGATAAATAGAATCAATTTAATATAAAGCGCAAATATGACAACTTTAGTAATAATTCAGCTTATACTTGCTATTGCTTTAGTTATCTTAGTTTTATTACAAGGGTCTGATAACGATAGCTTAGGTCTTGGTGGAGGAACTTCAACTGGATTAATGTCAGCACGAGGCACTGCAAACTTACTTTCTAGGTTAACCGCTATAACGGCAGGATTGTTCATGATAATGAGTGTTGTTCTAACAATAACTGCATCTGTTGGATCAGATCGTAATGTATTAGAGTCACTTCCTTCGATTAATACTGAAGAAACTTCTGAAGAACCATCTATACCAGAAAATAATTAATTATATCTTGCTATAAATAGATCTATTATGTATCACGGTATTCCGTAATGCATTTTGTTTTTATTACGGGTGGCGTCGCATCATCTCTTGGAAAAGGTATAGCCTCAGCCTCATTGGCAACTCTTCTAAAAAGTAGAAAATTTAAAGTAAGGATAAGAAAGTTAGATCCGTATCTAAATGTGGATCCAGGAACAATGAGTCCATATCAACATGGAGAAGTTTATGTTACTGATGATGGCGCAGAAACAGATTTAGATCTAGGTCATTACGAAAGATTCACAAATCAATCTGCTAAACAATCAGATAGCGTGTCGTCAGGTAAGATTTATTCCAATGTTCTCCTAAAAGAAAGAAAGGGAGATTACCTTGGTTCAACAATTCAAGTAATTCCTCATGTTACCAATGAAATAAAATCATTTATTAATAGTGATTTAAAAAATGAAGATATCGCAATTTATGAAATAGGTGGAACGGTTGGAGATATTGAATCCCTACCTTTTTTAGAAGCAATAAGACAAATTAGAAATGATAAAAATATTTCATCAGCATTAATTCATATGACTTATATTCCATATTTAAGCTCAGCAGGTGAGTTAAAAACGAAACCTACTCAACATTCAGTTAAAGAACTTCTCAATGCTGGTATTCAACCAGATATAATTATGTGTAGATCTGAACAACCAATAGATAATGATTCAATTTCTAAAATATCTTTATTTTGTAATGTTAAAAAAGAGTCGGTAATTCCTGCATTGAATGCTAAATCAATTTATGAAGTTCCTTCATTATATTCTAAATATGGTTTGGATGAAGCTCTCCTTAAACAATTGGGCTATAAACCAAAAAATCATAAACTAAATTTAAAACCCTGGATCGATCTTCAAAAAAAAATTAAAAAAAAGAAAACATAAAGTTAAAATTGCAGTAGTAGGAAAATACACGAATCTTAAAGATAGTTATAAATCACTTAATGAAGCATTGGTTCACGGAGGTATAGAAAATTCTGCTGATGTAGATATTCAATGGATTAATTCTGAAAAAGAAAACAACATTAGTTTAATAAAAAAATTAAAAGGTTGTGATGGAATTCTAATTCCGGGTGGTTTTGGTATTCGTGGTATTAATGGAAAAATTAATGCCATCAAATATGCGAGAGAAAACAATATTCCTTTTTTTGGAATTTGTCTTGGAATGCAGTTAGCTGTTATTGAAATAGCACAAAATGTAATAAAAATTAAAAATGCTCATTCTTCAGAATTTAAGAAAACTACTAAATCAGTTGTAGGGTTAATGACAGAATGGATAAATAAAAATAAGATCGAAAAAAGAGATAAAAATAGTGACAAGGGTGGAACGATGCGTCTTGGATCATACAAAGCTGTTTTGAAAAAAAATTCAAAGATCTTTTCTATATATAAAAATAAAGTAATTAGTGAGAGACACAGACATAGATACGAAGTAAATCAGAAATTTCTATCAAAATTTGAAAACAAAGGTTATTATTTCACTGGTATGTCACCAGATGGATTATTACCTGAAGTGCTAGAGAGTAAAAAACATAAATGGTTTATAGGAGTTCAATTTCATCCAGAGTTAAAATCAAGACCATTAGATCCTCATCCTCTTTTCGTTTCATTTATAAAGGCTGCAATTAATGATTAATATCAATCTAAAAAATTTTTCTATCTCAAATAATTCTCCATTTGTTTTAATTGCAGGTCCATGTGTAATAGAAAATGAAAGTCACTCACTAATGATCGCAGAACAGCTACATAAAATATGTGATGATGTTGGTATTAATTTAATTTTTAAATCTAGTTTTGATAAGGCAAATAGATCAAGTATTAATAGTGATAGGGGTATTAAGCTTGATGACGCATTAAAAATATTTGAAAAAATTAAAACTAATTTAAATTTACCAATACTAACCGATGTCCATAATGAAGATCAATGTAATCAATTAAATCAAGATAGCGTTATTGATATTCTCCAAATACCTGCTTTTTTATGCCGTCAAACAGATTTATTATTAGCTGCAGGTAATACAAATAAAATTATTAATGTTAAAAAAGGTCAATTTTTATCACCAACTGACGTAAAAAATATTTTTACCAAGATAGAAACTACAAATAATAAAAACATTATGATAACTGAAAGAGGAACATCTTTTGGTTACAACACACTAGTAAATGATTTTAAAGGTTTAGATATTATGAAAAGATATGAATACCCGGTAATTTTTGATGCAACTCATTCCGTTCAACAACCAGGAGGATTAGGTGATAAAAGTGGCGGCCAAAGAGAACATATCCCTTCTTTATGCAAAGCTGCTATATCTATTGGTGTAGCTGGTTTATTTTTAGAAACACATAATGACCCAGATAATGCGCCTAGCGATGGACCGAACATGATTAATATAAAAGATTTAAAAAATTTATTAATTCAACTTAAGCAATTTGATGATATAGCGAAAAACCATGCCTAAAATAACAAATATAAAAGGAAGACAAATAATAGATAGCAGAGGAAATCCAACTGTTGAATGCGATATAGAGTTTGAAAATTCTATTTTTGGAAGAGCTGCGGTTCCGAGTGGAGCATCTACTGGAGTGCATGAGGCTCTAGAATTGCGAGATAATGATAAATCCAAATACAAAGGTAAAGGAGTTTTGAAAGCAGTAGGAAATATCAATGATACAATTTCTAATGAACTAGTTGGAAAATCATTTGAAGATATTTCTTCTTTTGATGATTCTTTATTAGAACTTGATGGTACGGAAAATAAATCTAACCTAGGCGCTAATGCAACACTTGCTGCAAGCTTAGCTTTTGCAAAATGTTTAGCTTCTTCTGAAGGTCATGAACTTTATTCTTTTCTTGGTAAAGAACATACAATGAGTCTTCCAGTTCCAATGATGAACATTATTAATGGAGGATCGCATGCAGATAATGACGTTGATATTCAAGAATTTATGGTTGCACCTATAGGCGCAAATAATTTTTCAGACGCACTTCAATATGGTTGCGAAATATTTCATTCATTAAAGTCACTTTTAAAATCGAAAGGCTTAAACACCAATGTTGGTGATGAAGGTGGATTTGCTCCTAACATAAATAGTTCTAGTGAGGTCATAGAAACTGTTTTGAAATCAGTAGAGGATGCGGGTTTTAAACCTGGAAAAGATATTTATCTTTCACTTGATGTTGCATCAACTGAATTTTACAAAAATAATAAATATGACTTAAAGGGAGAAAAAATTGTTTTATCTTCTGATGAGATGATAAAATATTTAGAGAAATTGGTAAATGCTTATCCAATTTATTCTATTGAAGATGGGATGTCAGAGGATGATTGGGATGGTTGGTCTAATTTAACATCAACAATAGGAAAAAAAGTTCAGTTAGTTGGTGATGATTTATTTGTTACAAATAAAAAAAGATTACAAAAAGGTATTGAAGAGGGTGCGGGGAATTCTATTTTAGTTAAAGTAAATCAGATTGGAACTTTAAAAGAAACTTTAGAATCAATTAAATTAGCTAAAGAAAATAATTTTACTACTATAATTTCACATCGTTCAGGTGAGACTGAAGATACGACGATTGCTGATTTATCAGTTGGTGTTTCAGCAGGTCAAATTAAAACAGGATCATTATCTAGAACAGACAGAACAGCAAAATATAATCAACTGTTAAGAATTGAAGAAGCATTACAAGGTAAAGCAAATTATGCTGGATCATCTATCTTAAATAATAAATAATTGACAGTTTCGATCTTAAATATGCTATTTATATAATAAATGAATAAATCTTTAGTTTTAAAAAATAAATTTTATTTCTATTTATCGTTTCTGTTTACTTTTTTTCTATTTGTTTATCTTCTCTATTTTCTTAT
>CACKSM010000027.1 GCA_902602885.1 uncultured Alphaproteobacteria bacterium | reverse complement strand
ACTTCATCGTCACTGGAAAATTTATACAGAGGAGCAACCGGTCCAAATGTTTCTTCAAAAGTTATTTTTGCCTTCGTAGATACATTAGAGAGAACAGTTGGTTGATAGAAATTCCCACCAAGTGAATGAACATCTCCACCAATCGCTATCTTAGCTCCTGTATTAACTGCGTCTTCTACATGATCTATTACTTTTTCTAAAGAGGATTGATCAATTAAAGGGCCAGATGTAATTCCATCTTCAAGTCCATTGCCCACTGTTATTTTACTGACTTCATTTGTAAATTTACCTAGGAATTCATCATAAATATTTTCATGAACAAATATTCTATTTGAACAAATACATGTTTGACCACTATTTCTAAATTTACTTTGAAGTGCGCCAGCAACAGCTTCATCCATATCTGCATCATCAAAAACAATGAAGGGTGCGTGACCACCAAGTTCCATAGAAACTTTTTTTACTGTTGAGGCACTTTGTTCTAAAAGTATTTTTCCTACCTCCGTAGATCCTGTAAAAGAAATTTTTCTTACAATTGGGTTACTTGTTAGCTCTTTACCAATTTCACTTGCCGACCCAGTTATTACATTAAATACACCATCTGGAAAACCTGCTTCTTTTGCAAGTACTGCTACAGCTAACGCTGAATAGGGTGTTTGACTTGCTGGTTTAACAACAGTAGTACAACCAACTGCTAGAGCGGCTGCACATTTTCTTGTGATCATTGAATTTGGAAAATTCCATGGAGTTATTGCTCCAACAACACCAACAGGTTGTTTAATTATTACAATTCTTTTTCCAGGTCTTGGATCAGGAACTATATCACCATATACTCTTTTTGCTTCTTCAGCATAGAATTCAATATATGAAGCACCCATTAGTATTTCACCTTTTGCTTCAGCCAGAGGTTTACCTTGCTCAATAGTCATTATTTTAGCTAAATCATCTGCATTTTCTGTAATGAGTTCTCCCCATTTTTTAAGAATAACTGATCTTTCTTTCGCAGTAGTTTCTTTCCAAGTTTGGAAAGCAGTATTTGCATCATCTATAGCTTTTTTAGTTTCTGAAACTGAGCATTTTGGGACATTGCCAATAATTTCAAGAGAGGCTGGATTATTCACCTCAAGAGTCTCACCTGAAGAGCTATCAACCCATTCCCCATTTATGAAACATTTTAGTTTAAAGAGTGATTTGTTATTTAATTCCATATGTTTTAATTATAATGCATAGTTTTAAATTAAGGAAAATATAATGACAATAGTTAATTCTTGGAATGAATGGGATCCATTAAAGCATGTTATAGTTGGAGCAGTTGAAAATGCCAACATACCTCCAATGGAACCAGCCCTTGAACCGAAAATTAGCAAAGATAGTGGTATGGCAGGATCTCACGGTCCACGTTCAAAGGAGTCAATTGATAAAGCAAATATACAATTAGAAAACTTTGTTAAAATTTTAAATTCCATAAATATAAAAGTTGATAGACCAACACCTATCGATTTTTCTCAGAGTATCGAGACACCCGATTGGTCTAATGACGGTATGTTTGGTTGTATGCCTCCAAGAGATGTTATTCTTACTGTAGGAAATGAAATGCTAGAGGCGCCCATGTCTTACAGATGTAGATGGTTTGAGTACCTTGCTTATAGACCACTACTTGAAAAATATTATTCAGAAGATAAAAATATGAGATGGGAGTCGGCACCTAAACCAAGATTAACAAATCAATCTTATAAGTCTAATTATCTTCCTGAAGGTATAACAGAAGAAGAACGATATAAAAAAATCGAAAATAGAGACATGATATTAACAGAAAAAGAACCACTTTTTGATGCAGCAGAAATTTTACGCTTTGGAAAAGATCTCTTTTATCATAACAATTTTACATCAAATTTAAGCGGTTTAGATTGGTTAAGAAGACATTATCCAAATCATCGCGTACATCAAATTAATTTACCAGGTGATTTAATCCCAACTCACATTGATGCGTGTTTTACTCCTATTAAACCAGGAGTTATAATTATTAATCCGAATAGAAAAATATCATCAGAGCAAAGAAAAATTTTCGATGATAATAAATGGGAAATTCATGAGGCAGCACCTTCCATTCATAATAGTCCACCACCTATGTGTTATTCATCAATCTGGTTATCAATGAACGTTTTGATAATTGATCCTAAAACTATATGCGTCGAGGCAACGGAAGAAAAAATGATTAAACAAATGGAAAGTTTTGGATTGGAGGTTATTCCAGTTCCTTTTAGAGACGTTTATGCGTTTGGTGGTAGTTTACATTGTGCTACTACTGATGTTCATAGAGAAGGTGAGTGTGAGGATTATTTTCCAAATCAATAATGGATAATTTTAATCAAAATAACGTTAAAGCTAATTTACATGATACAAACTTTTCTAGAATAGGTGTAATTACACTATCAACTGATTTTACTATTGAGCAAGATTTTAGAAAAATTTGCCATAATTTACCAGTTGATCTATTTTTTAATAGGATACCTTTTTTAAATCCTCTAACTCATGAAAATTATATGAGGATGGCTGATCATCTTACAGAAACAACAAACCAAATATTACCCAATGAAAAAATAAAAGTTGTAGCGTATGGATGTACTTCGGGTACTATTGAAATTGGTGAAAAAAGAATAAGATCTGAAATTTTCAAAGCTAAACCTGATGCTTTAATTACGACACCTATTACAGCAGCTGTCAAAGCACTTAAATTGCTTAACCATAAAAAAATTGCTGTTCTTACTCCTTATCCAAAAGATGTTAATGTTAAAGTTTACGAATATTTAATTGATAGTGGATTTGAAATTAAATCATTTAGTTCGTTTAATTTAAATTATGATTCGGAAATTGCCAAAGTTACTCATGATAGTTTAATGCAAACAATTTCCTCAATTGATTTAACAGATGTTGATAGTATTTTTGTTTCTTGTACTGCATTAAAAGTAATTGATATTATTGAAACATTAGAGTCAAAATTAAGCACAGATATCATTTCAAGTAATCAAGCTATTATTTGGGATTCATTAAGATTATCTAATATTAATCAAAAAATTAATGGTTTTGGTAATCTATTTAAATTACATTAAATAGGGCTTAAATTGATTACACTTCAACAGATACAAGATGCACATAAGAAAATTTTACCTTATGTTAATTATACACCATTAATTAATTCTAATTTCTTATCAAAAAATACTACAGTAAAACTAAAGTTAGAAAATTTTCAAATCACTGGTTCATTTAAGTTAAGAGGTGCGGTTAATAAGCTTCTTTCTTTAAGTGAAGATGACAAAAGCAAAGGAGTCATCGCAGTTTCTACAGGCAATCATGGCAAAGGCGTTGCTTATGCTTCAAAGGTATTGGGTATTCAATCAACAATATATATGTCTTCAATGGTTCCTGAATATAGAAAAGAAGCTATTGAAAAATTAGGAGCAAAAGTAGAAATCATTGGAAAAAATAGTGATGAAGCTGATTTGTATGCTAAACAAATTGCGAAAGAAAAAAATATCCCATTAATTCACCCTTTTGATGATGAAGATATTATTATAGGCCAAGGTACAGTTGGACTTGAAATGCTTTCTGAATTTCCTGAAGTTGATACAGTAATTATACCAACATCTGGTGGCGGTCTTATATCTGGAATAGCACAAGCAATCAAACTTCAAAAACCTGACACAAAAATTATTGCCGTATCTATGGAAAGAGGCCCTTCAATGTATGAAAGTCTAAAAGAAGGTAAGCCTGTTGATGTAGAGGAAACTGAAACTTTAGCTGATTGTTTAGGTGGTAGTATTGGTTTAGATAATAAATTTACATTTAATATTGTACAACAATACGTCGATGACTTTGTTTTAGTAAGTGAAGAAAAAATAGCTGAGGGAATTAGAATAAATTTTTTAGAACATAAAATTGTATCTGAAGGTGCTGCAGCAACAAGTGTAATGGTTGTTAAAGAAAAATTAACATCGCACTTAGGAAAAAATATAATTTGTTTAATTTGTGGTGGAAATATTGACTCGGCACTATTTAATAAAGTTTTAAGCCATGCTCATCCTTAATAAAAATGATATTATTCAACATGTAGATTTGAATAAAAATCTCATTCCAATAATAGAAGACGCATTTAATAGTTTATCAAAGGGATTGGTAATGATGCCGCCTATAATGAGAATTGATATTGAAAAATATCATGGTGAATCAGATGTTAAAGCTGCATACGTTGAAGGTCTTGATAGTTTTGCAATAAAAATTGCCTCAGGTTTTTTTGATAATCCAAAAATTGGTTTGCCATCTAGTAATGGACTGATGGTTTTATTAGATTCAAAGACTGGAGTTGTAAAATCTGTTTTATTAGATGAAGGTTATCTTACAGATACTAGAACAGCTATAGCAGGAGCAATAGCTACAAAATATTTATCAAATGAAAATGCGAATTCCGTTGGTATTGTTGGGGCTGGAATTCAAGCCAAATTACAACTTCAAGCAATAATGTTAGTTAGAAAAATAAATAAAATTATAGTCTGGGCAAGAGATGAAACAAAAGCGAACCAATTTATAGAAAGTTTCAAAAATTTAGATATAGATTTGTATGTAGCTTCTTCTTGCAAAGAATTGGCAAGCTTATCTGAAATAATTGTTACGACGACTCCTAGTAAAAAACCGCTTTTGGAATTTGATTGGATAAATAAAGGAACTCACATAACAGCAATGGGATCTGATGCAGAACAAAAAAATGAATTAGATCCTCATATGATAAAACATTGCGATCAATATGTGCCAGACAATCAATTACAAACAAGTGTTTTGGGTGAATTACATCATGCTTTAAAACAAAATATAATTTCTTCCAAAGAAAAATTTAATGAACTTGGAGATATTATTAACGATCCAAGATTAGGAAGAAAAAATAAAGAAGATATAACGATATGTGATTTGACAGGAACTGGTGTACAAGATACTGCAATAGCAAGATTTACTTATAATCTTTGTAAAAAAAATAATTTAGGCATCAATATTTAATTTATGAGTCAAGCAATAGTAAAAAAAACGTCTGATTATTTCAAATCAAAAGGAGTTGTCTTGCCAAGTATAAGTGAACTTCAAGATCCTCAAATTATTAATGATGATATTAAAAATTCTCTAAAAAAAATAAATAATAATGATATCAATCCTCTTAACCTCTTTAGAGTTCATTGGTTTAATAAAAGAGATCAATCAGGTTTTGGAAATGAGCCTGAATACATTGTGCTTCCAACAGAATTCACAGGCGTAAAGGCAAAGATAATTGTAAATATGGGACGATATTTTCCCTTAATAACAGCTCATAAAGTTTTGGCAGCTTATGGTTGTTTGCTTCCAAGAATATTAAATGGCACTTTTGATTATGAAAAACATAAAGCAGTTTGGCCTTCTACAGGAAATTATTGTAGGGGTGGAGTGGCAATATCACGGATAATGGGTCTTAATAGTATTGCAATACTTCCTGAAGGAATGAGTAATGAGAGATTTGAATGGTTGAATAATTGGGTTGAAGATAAAAAAAATATCATCAAGACAAAAGGCACAGAAAGTAATGTTAAAGAAATCTACGATGCTTGTAATGAATTAAAAAAAGATAATCAAAATGATATAATAAACCAATTTGATGAGTATTATAATTACGGTATTCATCGTTCTGTAACTGGTCCATCTTTTGAAAAATCATTTCTTAAAGTTAAAGGTAACAGTAATTTAACTCCTAGGTTTTATGTAAGTGCTTCAGGATCAAGTGGTACTCTAGCAGCAGGAGATTATCTTAAAGATAAATTACAGACAAAGATTGCAGTTGTTGAAGCTTTAGAGTGTCCAACATTGCTCCATGGAGGTTATGGTGAACATAATATACAAGGAATTGGTGACAAACATGTTCCCCTTATTCATAATGTAATGAACACAGATTTTGTGGTCGATGTTTCTGATCAAGCTACCAATAATCTAAATATGATTTTTAATACTGAAATAGGAAAAAATTTTTTAATTGAGAAAAAAAATTTTGACCCTGATTTTGTTTCTCGTCTTCCTGAGTTTGGTTTTTCAGCAATAGCAAATATATTGGCTTCAATAAAGCTAGCTAAATATATGGATTTAAATAGTGATGACGCAATTATAACGGTTGCTACTGATGGTGCAGATTTATATATGTCAGAATTAAACAAGACTATAGCTGATTTTAAAAATAATTATGATGAAATAGTTTGTGCTGAATTATTTGGACAACACTTATCAGGAGTATCTACTGATAATATGCTTGAACTCTCTCACATGGATAAGAAAAGAATATTTAATTTAGGTTACTTTACCTGGGTAGAGCAACAAGGTGTTAGTCTTGAAGAATTTGAAAAAAGAAAAGATCAAAAATTTTGGAATTCACATTATGATTACATGCTTTCTCTAGACAACCAGATTAAAGAATTTAATAATATGTAGATTATGAAAACTCAGTCATTACATAACCAATTAGTAGAATGGCGTCATGATCTTCATATGCACCCTCAAATAAGTTTTGAAGAAGAGTATGCTGCTGCAAAAGTGTCAACACTTCTAAAAGAGTTTGGAATAGAAGTTCATTCTGGTATTGCCAGAACTGGAGTAGTTGGAATTTTAAAAAAAGGAAATAGTTCAAAATCAATAGGTATAAGAGCTGACATGGATGCTCTTCCTATACATGAAACTAATAATTTTAGTTATAAGTCAAAGTTTGATAACAGAATGCATGCATGTGGACATGATGGTCACACTACAATGTTATTAGGTGCAGCAAAATATTTATCAGAAAAAGGTAACTTTAATGGAACAGTATTTTTTATTTTTCAGCCTGATGAAGAGAATACTTTTGGCGCAAGAACAATGATAGATGAAGGTTTGTTTGATAAGTTTAACATTGATGAAGTTTACGCTATGCACAATATTCCTAACATGGAAATTGGAACATTTGGCACTAGAAAAGGAGCAATCACAGCAAGTGAAAATTTATTTGAAATTGAAATAAAAGCCAAAGGTGGGCATGCTGCATTACCTCATATGGGCGTTGATGCAATAACTGTTGGCTCTCAAATAGCAGTAGCACTTCAGTCTATAGTCTCTAGGAAATTAAATCCAGCAGATAATGGTATAGTTTCTATTACTGAATTTATAACCGATGGTAAAAAAAACGTTCTGCCAGGTATGGTAAAAATGACTGGTGATGCAAGAGCTTTATCAAAAGAAACAAATGAAAAAATTGCATCAAAAATGTTACAAATTGTTGAGGGCATTTGCAATGCACATGGTGTTAATGGTAGTGTTAAATATGAAACAACCTGTCCTGTAACTTTTAATTCAAAAAACCAAACTGAGTCTGCAACAAAAGCTGCAGTTTCATTACTTGGAAACGATAAATGTAACGGCGATATTGAACCGCGTTTATTCTCAGAAGATTTTTCAGTGATGGCAAATGAAAAACCTGGCTGCTTCGTTTTAATGGGTAACGGTACATCAGAGCAGCATTCTAGACCTTTACATGCTGATAATTACGATTTTAATGATGAATTATTAGTCATAGGTTCTTCATATTGGACTGAATTAGTAGAACAACAATTAAAATAAATGTTTTCTGAAAACTTAAATAAACTTAAGAAAAAAATGTCTGAGAATAATATTGATCTCTCAATTATAACAGATGATGACTCGATATATTATTTTACAGGATATCATGACTTTCTTCATATGGATTTTAATCGACCAACATTATTAATTGTTTCAAATGATCATAAAACTTACTTAATTACACCTCTTCTTGATGTTTTATTAGTACCAGATGATTGTCCTGTGGATACAGTTGAAACATGGAATGATGGTATTGGAAATGAATGGAGAGAATTATTACCTCAAATCATCAATCAGCATAAAAATATTTTTATTGAAAAATTTAAAATTAACCCAATGGTTAAGAGTTATTTAGACGAATTACTTCAAGACCATCCTGGGGATTTAACCAAATTAATAGATAATATAAGAATGATTAAATCTAATCATGAATTGAATATAGCTCGTCATGCCGGCGAAGTTGGTATGGCTATGATGGAGGCAGCAAAAAAAACAATTGGCCATAATGTTCCTGAGTATGAGGTTGCGCTTGCACAATCACAAGCTGGAACAAGAAAAGCTGCAGATCTTTTAAAAGAATTTTATCCTGATAATATCAATATGTCTCCAAATATTCACTTTTTACCTGTTATGACATCGGGTCATGATTTACCTAAAACTCACCATCGTGCTTCAACCAAAATTATAAAAAAAGGTGATCCCGTATTCGTATGTTATTGTGGTTCTACAAATTTCCATAGGTTTAAATTAGGTTTTGACAGAATATTTTGGGTAGAAGAAATTCAATCCGATGAACAAATAAAAGCTTTTGAGACTGCAGTTAAATCTCAAAAAGCTGCTCTTGAAATTCTTGGCCCTGGAGTAACAGCTGAAGAAGTTCATGCTGCTTATGCAGATACTATTCAGTCTGAGGGATACCCTTATCCTACATTTCGATGTGGAAGAGGTACAGGCTTTAGCTTTTTAGAGGAACCACAATTAGTAGTTGGTAATAAAACAGTACTGGAGCCTGGAATGGTATTTGCCGTTGATGGTGGGGCAAGTGCAAATAATTTTAGATCACAAGTTGGTGATAGTTTTATTATAACAAAAGATGGATACGAACAAATTACACATCATTCTAAAAACATTGATGACCTAATAATTCCACATGGATGAAATCACAGTATTTAACACACATTGCTGTGGTGAAATTGGGGATGTAGTAACTGGAATTAAAGGTTTAAAGTTTAATTCACCTGAGGAAGCTTCTAAAAAACTTTTTTTAGATAAAAAATGGAGAAATTTTTTTTTAAATGAACCTCGGGGAGGGGTCTTTAAACATTGTAATATTATTTTAGAACCTTCAAATAAAAATGCAGATGCTGGATTTGTAATCATGGAACCAGAAGATAATCCTCCAATGAGCGGATCAAATGCAATTTGTGTAACGACAGTCTTATTAGAAAAAAATATTGTTCGAATGAAATATCCTAAAACCATGCTTACACTTGAAGCTCCCGGTGGTTTAATAAAAGTTGTTGCTGATTGTGAAAATAAGAAAGTTAAAAGTGTCACCTTAACTAATCTTGCCTGCTTTGCAGATAAAATAGATGTAGATTTAAAGACTAAAAATTATGGTACAATTAAAGTAAGTACTGCTTTTGGAGGTGACAGTTTTTTAATTTGTAATGCTAGTGATTTTAATCTTAAAATTGAACCAAAGAATGCAAATAAATTTGTAAATGTTGCTAAAGAATTATTGAAAGAAGCAAACGCATCTATAGGGTTTGAACATCCTACTATTAAAGGATTAGACTATCTTTCCTTTTGCCAATTTATTGAGCCCTTAAAAAAAAATAATCAATCATTACTTACAGGATTAAATACAGTTGTTATACGACCTGGGAAACTTGATCGTTCACCCTGTGGTACAGGCACTTCAGCAAGATTGGCAGTAATGAAAGAAAAAAATGAAATACAAATAAATGAAGAATTTATATCAAAGTCTATTATAGGATCTTCATTTAAATCAAGTATTGAAAAGGAAATTAAAATTAATAACAAAAATTGTATTATTCCAAAAATAACAGGTAGTGCATTTATTACTGGAAAACAAAGTTTATATATCGATAAGGATGATCCTTTTCCAGAAGGTTATAGATTAAATGACACATGGCCAGATTCATCAAGCTAACTGTGATTAAATAACACTAGCATGGCAAGTTAATTCATTTTACTTTCATCAACTATTCTAATAATTAATAAAACAAATGACAAAATTTAATGCCTGGAATGTAATTAAAAACGGTTTAAATGGTCAGTCTTATTGGACTAGACAATGGCGTGATCCAGAACCAAAAAGTAGTTATGATGTTGTAATAATTGGTGGAGGTTTACACGGTCTTGCCACGGCATATTATTTAGCAAAGAATCATAATATAAAAAATGTAGCTGTCTTAGAAAAAGGCTGGATTGGTGGAGGAAACGCTGGACGTAATACAACTATTGTAAGATCAAATTATATGATGCCAGGCAACCACGAATTTTATGAACATTCTTTAAAGTTATGGGAAAATTTAAGTCACGAATTAAACTATAATGTAATGTTTAGCCAACGAGCTCATGTCTCGTTATTTCATAGCCCTGGTGCTAAAGATTCAGTTTCACGGATTTATAATATTATGCGACTCCACGGAACTGATGCAGAACTTTGGGATTTAAAAACTTTAAAGAAAAAAATTCCGCATTTAAATTATCATAATTCTAGATTTCCAATACTTGGAGCTGCAGTTCAAAAAAGAGCAGGCAATGCAAGACACGATGCAGTTGCATGGGGTTATGCAAGAGCTGCAGATACATTAGGTGTAGACATTCTTCAAAATTGTGAAGTTACAGGTTTCACAAGAAAGAATGGAAATATTGAAAGTATTCAAACTTCAAGAGGAATTATAAAAGGAAAGAAAATAGGATTTGCTGTTGCAGGCAATACTTCAGTATTATGGCAAATGGCAGAATTAGGCAATCTGCCAATTGAATCCCATAAACTACAAGCATTTGTATCTGAGGCTGTTAAACCACTTCTAGACCAGGTTGTTGTTTATGGTGTAGGTGGTGCGCATTTCTATATATCGCAGTCAGATAAAGGAAGCATGGTGTTTGGTGGTGATCTTGACTGGTATAAATCATACGCTCAAAGAGGAAATCTTCCTATGGTTCAAGATGTTGCCGAAGCGGCCATGGCAATATTTCCTTCACTTGGAAGAATAAGATTACTTCGTCATTGGGCAGGTGTTATGGACATGACAATGGACGGATCATTTTTTATTTGTAAAACGCCAATATCTAATCTCTATTTAAATGCTGGTTGGAATTATGGCGGTTTCAAAGCTAGTCCTGCATCAGGTTGGTATTTTGCCGACTTAATTGCAAATGAAAGCCCGCATAACTACGTGCAAAATCATAATTTAGAAAGATTTGAAAAAGGTATCAATATTGATGAACGTGGTGCAGGACCTGATCCAAAATTGCACGGTTAAATGATTAGAATCAATTGTCCTTATTGTGGTGAAAGAGATCATAGTGAATTTAGTTATGGAGGAGATGCAACAATCAATTATCCTTCGTTAGATGCATCAGAGAAAGAATGGACTGAAGCTATATTTTTCAGAAAAAATATAAAAGGTTTTCAATTTGAAACATGGCATCATTCTAATGGATGTAGAATGTGGTTGGTAGTTGAACGTTCTACTGTCACTCATGAAATAAAAAGTGTCAAACCATGCCATCCAGATTTACAGAAAGTTGTAAAAAATAATAAATGAAGACAAGAAGAATAGATAACTATGGAAAAATTAATAGAGATAAAATTTTATCCTTTAGGTGGGATAAAAAAAATTACAAAGGTTTTGAAGGAGACACTCTAGCATCAGCATTACTTGCAAATAATATTGGTATAGTTGGTAGAAGTTTTAAATATCATAGACCAAGGGGAATATTTTCTAGTGGAGTCGAGGAATCTGGTGCTTTAGTTACTATTGGTTCAAAAGATAGAAGAGATCCAAATGTAAGAGCAACAACGCAAGAATTATATAATGGTTTGGAAGCAAGTGGTCAAAATGCATTTCCAAATGTAAATTTTGATCTAGCTGGAATAAATAATTATTTAGGTAGGTTTTTTGCAGCTGGTTTTTATTATAAAACTTTTATGGGAATACCTCCGCTTGAATGGGGTAAAGGAACAGCCATATGGATGTTTTTTGAAAAGTTTATTAGAAAAGCTGCGGGAATGGGAAGTGCTTCTGGGTTACCTGATCCAGATACTTATGAGCATGCTCATGATTTTTGCGATTTAATTGTAGTAGGATCAGGACCTGCTGGTGTTGCAGCTGCAATAGAGGCAGCAGAAAAAAAATTAGATGTTATTTTAGTTGAGCAAGATAGTCTTATTGGAGGAAATCAACTTGCAGAAAATGATTTTGATAACTCGCAGATTAAAAATCAACTTGAAAATCTAGGCATAAAAATAATGACTAGAACTACTGCATTCGGATTATATGATAATTGCGTTGTTGGTTTATTAGAGAGAGTAACAGACCATATATCAGCTCCAAATGTAAACATTCCACGCCAAAGATTTTGGACCATTAGAGCAAAGCATATAATTGTTGGTGCTGGAGCAATTGAAAGACACATTGCATTTAATAATAATGATATTCCTGGTGTAATGACTGTAAATGCATCAAAGCATTATTTGAATAGATATGGTGTACTTACCGGAAAAAGAATTGTGATAGCTACGAATAATGATTCTGTTTATGAAACAGCACATCAATTATCAGAAGCTGGGGCCAATGTAACTGTTCTTGATTCACGAACTAATTTTGAAATTGAGACAAATAAAAGTTTTGAAATTAGAAAAGGGTATGTACCTTATAATATTAATGGTTCAAAAAAAATTGATAGTTTAGATATATCAAAAAGTGAAACTATTAATAAATCTGAAACTATAGATTGCGATCAGGTTCTATTATCAGGTGGCTGGTCACCTGCTGTACATTTGTTATCTCACAGAGGCGTAAAGCCTAAATGGGATTATAACAATGCTTGTTTTTTACCAAGTGACTCAAAAGAAAATATTACAATGGTAGGTTCTTCTAGAGGTTTATGGAATAAAAATGATTGTATTGCTTCTGGGATAGCAGGAACTATAGATGCGTTGAACCGTTTAGGTATTTCTAAAACAAATTATTTTTTCCCAAAACCTGGTGGATGGAAAAATCCCATACAACCACTTTATGAAGTAAAATATAAAAAATCTAGATCAAAAAGTTTTGTAGATTATCAACATGATGTAACGACAGATGACGTAAGACTCGCACATCGTGAAGGTTTCATTTCGGTGGAGCATCTTAAAAGATACACAACTTTAGGTATGGCAAACGATCAAGGAAAAATGGGAAATATCATTGGATTATCTTTAATGGCTGAACTTTTAAATAAAGAAATTCCAGAAGTTGGAACTACTGTTTTCAGACCTCCTTATACTCCTGTATCTATAGGTG
>CACKSM010000026.1 GCA_902602885.1 uncultured Alphaproteobacteria bacterium | reverse complement strand
GATGTAGAAAAATCTCAGAGTGTTTTATTTGTAAAACGTTCAATGGCAACTGGTTATTCTGGTGTTGATAATGAGTTGTTTTATAGAGATAATACAACTATGCTATTTGGAGATGCTAAAAAAATGTGTGAGGATATCGTAAAAAGTCTTTCTACTTAATCGTTATTTCTTTTTGCAGATTTCCTAGCTCTTCTAATATTTTCTTCTTTTTCTCGAGCGCGTTTCAAACAAGGTTTTTCGTAATGTTTACGTAGTTTCATTTCTTTATACAAACCTTCACGCTGCATTTTCTTTTTAAGTGTTCTAATTGCTTGTTCTACGTTATTATCTTTTACATTTACAAAAAGTGTCATTGGGACGGGCTAGTAACACAAACTCAAATTATTTGCAAACGGATATATTGAATTAATCTATTGGTATATTAGAAAAAATACTTATATTTATAATGTGTCTATTCTCAAAATATCAAAAATCGGTCATCCAATCTTGCTAAAAGAATGTTCTGAAATAAAAGAATTCTCTTCAGATTCTCTAAAAAAAATAGTTTATGATATGTCTGAAACAATGCTTGACTATAACGGTATAGGTTTAGCTGCACCCCAAGTACATATTTCAAAGAAAATAATAGTATTTCGTAATCCTGATAATGAAGAGAAAGATAAAATTGAGATAACACCATTAATAAATCCTATTTTTACACCAATGGGAAAAGAAACTGAGGATGATTGGGAAGGTTGTTTATCAATACCTGGTATGCAGGGTTTAGTTAGAAGATTTAAAAAAATCAAATATTCTGGATTTGATCTTGATGGTAAAGAAATTGAAAATGAAGTTGAAGGCTTACACGCAAGGGTAGTACAACATGAAGTAGATCACTTAAACGGCATTTTGTATACATCACGCTTAGCACATAAAAATGCTTTTGGTTTTGAAAAAGAAATAACTACATATTGGAAAAATGAACAAAACAGAAAATAAAAAAAAAGAAGATATTCTCAAAAAAGCAAAAAAAATCGTATCAATTGAAGGTTGGTCATCAGAAATATTTTCAAAATTACAAAAACAAAATATAGAAAAAAATGATTTATTCTATTTTTTCCCTGATGGATATAAAGATTTATTAGAATATGCTTTACAAAATATTAATGAAAAACTTGAATATAAATTAAAAAAAATTAATTTAATTAATTTTCCAATTAACAAAAGAATAAAAAAAATATTATTATTGCGATTTGATATATTAAATGAAGATAAAGAATTTTATAAAAAAACCTTTAACCATCTTTTGCTACCCACAAATAACAAAATATCAAAAAAGAGTTTATATAATTCAGTAAGTACAATGTGGTATTTAGCTGGAGATAATTCAACAGATTTCAATTTTTATACAAAAAGACTGATTTTATCAGGAGTGTATACTAATGCCTTGTTCGTTTTTTTTTCAAAAGAAATGAAGCATGTTGAAGAAAATATTGATAAAAATCTTAAGAGAATATCAAAAATTCCAAGAATTAAGGAAAGAATATCTTTTATTAAGGATAACGCTCCTAAATTTTTAAAAAGTTTTTTAGCTTAAGCTATACTATCTGGCTCTAATTTATTTCGAATTTCTAATATTTTATCTTTTAAGATTAATTTTCTTTTTTTTAACCTTTGAATTTGTAAAAAATCTACAGTATTTTTTTCTTGAAGCCTTATGAGTATTTCATCAAGATCTCTGTGTTCTTGTTCAAAATTTTTTAAAATTTCTATAAGTTTGTTTATGTCATCCATGAAAATAAATAAGTAAAAATATAATAATAGTATATAAACGCCCTGTGGTAAAAAAAATAGCAATTTTAACAAGTGGTGGAGATTGTGCAGGTTTAAATGCAGTAATTAGAGCTGTTACCTTGAGAGCACATAATAAGTACAATTGGGAAGTTTATGGAATTAAGGATGGAACATTAGGCTTGTTGAAAGAACCGCTAGACGTTATCAAATTAAATCCGCAAAATTTTGAGGGCAGCTTAATGAGAATGGGTGGAACTTTTTTGGGATCAAATAATAAAGGAAACCCTTTTAAAAAAATTATAAGAAATGGAAAAAAAATTGACTCATCTGATTTAGTAATAGAAGGTTTTAAAAAATTAGGAATAGATGCATTGATCGGTATTGGTGGAGATGGAAGTTTAAAAATCCTTCAAACTATTACAAAAAAAGGAAATATAAATTTTGTAGGTATTCCAAAGACTATAGACAATGATGTAAAGCATAATGAGCTCTCTATAGGATATGACACTGCAGTTGACGTTGCAACAAATGCATTAGATATGCTTCAACCAACAGCAGCTAGCCATAGAAGAGTAATGATTTTAGAAGTTATGGGTAGAGATGCAGGGCACATTGCTTTGAATGCAGGAATAGCTGGAGGAGCAGATGTTATTTTGATTCCTGAGATTCAATATTCTATAAAATCTATTGCTGATCATATTGAGAAACTTAGGTCTAAAGGAAGAAATCATGCATTAATTGTTGTTGCAGAAGCTGTAAAAAAAGAAAACGGTAAAAAAGCTACAGTGAAATATGTTGATGGAGAGGTGCGCCTTGGAGGGATTGGAAATTATCTTGGTGATGAAATCTATAAAATAACAGACTCTGAAACAAGAGTTACAGTTCTAGGACATGTTCAAAGAGGTGCTCAACCAACTCATAGAGATCGTTTAATCGCAAGTGCCTTTGGAGTTCATGCTGTTGATTTAATTGCAAATAAAAAATTTAACAGAGTAGTTGTATGGAAAGACAGAGGAGTACAAGATTTGATGCTTAGTCAAGTTGCTGGATATTCAAAAACTGTTCAAAAAAATGATCCTTTGATTAAAGTAGCTGAAGGACTTGGAATTTATATTGGTGAAACAAACTAAAAATTTCCTAATTTTCTCCATATAAAAGAATAAATTTTTAAAGGTAGAAATCTCATAATTTTTACTGAAAAAACAACGACAAAAGGGAAGTAGATTTCAAATTTATATTTTCCAGTTAATCCCTTAAATATTTTATCAGCAGCATAACTTGGAGGTTTTAAAAGAGGCATTTTAAATGAATTTAGTTTAGTTGATTCAGTATCTATAAATCCAGGATTGATAACTGAAATATTAATTTTTAATTTTTTGAAATCAAAATACAAACTTTCAACTAAGTTTAATTGCGCTGCTTTTGTCATCCCATATGCACCCGCAGTTGGCATTCCTCTGAAACCTACGGGAGATGAAACTACTGAAATTAAATTATTTCTACCTTTCATATAATCTTTTAAAACATCTATACAGTTTATTGTGCCATTAAGATTAACTTCTATGAGTAAATTATAATTTTCTATATCAAATTCTTGAGTTCTATTAGGTGAGTATGCAGCAGCATTTAGTAAAGCAATATCAATTTTTGATATATCTGTTTCAATATATTCTATAGTATCTTTCACATCATTATATTTACTTACATCGCAAGCTTTATAGAAAATTTCTTTTTTGTTTGTTTGTTTTTTTAATTTTTCAACAGCTTTATTTAATTTGTCTTCATTTCTAGATGAAATAATAACCCTCCAATTTTCTTCTAAGAATTTTTGTGCTACTGCAAAACCAATTCCAGAAGATCCACCAGTAATCCAAATAGTTTGCAATTATTGACCCCAATCATTACGAATTATTGTAATAATATTTTTTTTATCATTAGGGTTTTTGAATTCCATTTTCATTAGCTCTTTTTCAAAATACCATAGTGTATACTCTGGGAATGGCCCTTTATCTTTTGGATTTTTTGATGCATTGAAAAGATATTTATTAGCTAATATTTCAATGTCATTGATTTTAATTTTTTGATCTTCAAGTTTTTTTACGTCTATAGTTCTTACAATACCCTTTTGAGTATCAAATACTTCTTTTTCATTTAACATTTCAAGATTCCAATAATTTAATGGTACTATATTTTTATCTAATTTTAATTGTCCATCCATACCACTAGCGATAAAAAAATTATCTTCATCATTTCCAATTATTTTATATTCTCGATCATCTTCAAAGTCTGTAAATCCATCTATTGATACAAATTCACCATTTACCCATGTTTCTTTGGTTTCTTGAAAAAATTTGTATGCTGGAATAAATAAAACTTTAACATTAATATTTAAAACTGAATGCAAAAGGACGCTATCTTCATTTTCAATAAATTTTGATATTAGGCTTCCTATATTTTTCTTTTTTCTAATAACATCAAAACTTACTTCTTTATCGTCTGGTATTGGAAATGGCTGACTAAAAACACCAAAAGAAATAAGAGAGAAACAAATTATAAAGATATATTTCACGATTTAATTCTTAATGATGATCTTCCCCCATCTATATGAAATATTTGTCCAGTTATCCAACTATTTTTATCACTTAATAGAAAACTCCCAATATCAGAGAAATCATCACCAGATCCAATTTTAGGTAGAGGGTGCATATTTTCAATTGCTTTCTTAATAGTTTCATTACTAATCAACTTTTGTGTCATTTTTGCGTCAGTTAGACTAGGCGCTATACAATTTACTTTGATTTTTGGAGCAAATTCAGCAGCTAAACTCAAAGTAAGCCCTTCAATGGCACCTTTTGCGGTAGAAATTATTGTGTGATTAGTAAAACCTTGTTTTACAGCAATAGTTGAATAAAGAAGAATACTGCCATTATTTTTAGCAAGAGTTTCTTGATTAAACTTAATCGCATTTATAGCACTAAGTGTATTTATTTTAAAAGAATCAATAAAATCTTCATCTTTAGTCATTTTAAGAGGTTTTAAATTTATAGAACCAACACAAAAAGCAATACCACTTATTCGATCTTTATATTCTTCCGAAATACTTTTAACTTTATCAAAATCTAAAACATCACAAACTTTATATTCGCAACCAATTTCCTTGGATAATTGTTTTAATTCTGTCTCATTTCTAGAAATAATTATTGGATCATAATTATTACTTTTCAGTTTTTTTGATAATGATTTTCCAATAGAACCCGTGCCCCCAAAGACAAATATATTTTTGTTAGACATCTTTAACCTTTCTAATTTTAATTTGATGATAACTAATTAATAAAGTTGATAATAACAAAATTGAATTAGTTTGATGTAAACTTGCGACTGGTAAGTAAACATTACTTAAAAGAGTTATAATACCTAATATTACTTGTAACGTTAGAAAGAATAAAACTAAATATACAAGAGTACTAGATATATTTTTATTATCAAATCTAATAAATTTAAAACAAACAAAAAGGATATAAAAAAAAACAAATATTGATAACCAACGATGGTTAAAATTTATTGCAACTGTATTTTCAAAAATATTATAAATACCTAAGTCATCAATAACGTAATCATCAGGTATAATTTTTCCATTCATTAGTGGAAAGGTATTAAAAGATTGTCCAGAGTTTGTTCCTGCCATAAATCCACCTGTTGCAATTGTGATAAATATTAAGATTACAGCAACTAAAATATAAAATTCAATTGTCTTTGGATTAGATAAAAAACTTATATTAGAAGAATACCTGTAATCCATTGCTATCCATAATAGTATAGAGAAAATTATAAGAGCATTTAAAAGATGAAAAGTAAGTCTGTAAGGACTTACGTAAGGATTTTCAGTCAAACCACTCTTTACCATCCACCATCCAATAACTGCTTGAAACAAACCAAACACAAAGACAATACCAAGCCTTATATACAGTGATGATTGAATTTGCTTTTTAAAACTAAAATAAATCAATGGTATTAAAAAGACAACTCCTATGGCTCTTGCAAATATTCTATGAAACCACTCCCACCAAAAAATATATTTAAACTCATCTAACGTCATATTTTTGTTAACTATTTTATATTCTGGTGTTTGTTTATACATTTCGAATACAACCAACCAACTTTCTAAACTCAGTGGAGGAATTACACCTAAAATTGGACGCCAGTCAGTCATAGAAAGTCCAGAGTCTGTTAATCTTGTGAGACCTCCTATTACTATAATTAATAAAACCATTGCGGTTATTGTTAATAGCCATATATAAATCGCAGGATTATAATATTTTGAAGTATTAGCGTAATTCATTTAGATTATATATAATCCCTAGAAATAATAAAAAAAGTTGTTATTTTTCACATATGGCAGATAAAACTGATGTAGTAATTATAGGTGCAGGTCCGGTAGGCTTATTTGCTGTATTTGAATTAGGTCTTTTAAATATAAAATGTCATTTAGTTGATAATTTAGATAAGGTTGGAGGTCAGTGTGCTGAATTGTATCCAGAAAAACCAATTTATGATATTCCCTCAAGACCAGTTGTAACAGGACAAGAATTAACTGACGAGTTAATTAAACAGATAAACCCTTTTAAACCTAAATTTCATCTCAACCAACAAGTCGAGAAAATTGATAAAACAGAATATGGTTGGATTGTAGAAACTAATATTGGAACAAAAGTTGAAGCAAAATGTATAGTAGTGGCAGCAGGGGCAGGAAGTTTTGTGCCGCGAAAACCTCCAATTGAGAATATTGAGAATTTCGAAAACAAAAATGTTTTTTACGCAATTCGAGACAAATCAATATTTAAGAATAAAAAAATCTTAATTGCAGGAGGAGGAGACTCTGCTTTGGATTGGACAAATGAACTATCTAAGGATTCCAATGTAACTCTAATACATAGAAGAAAAGAGTTTAGGGCAGCACCTGATTCTGTCTCAAAAATGCAAGAATTAGAAACAAAAGGAAAAATTAAATTTTTAAAGGGCCAAATAAAAAAGATTTCTAAAATTCAAGATAGTAGAATAATGCTAGAATACGAAAATGATGATGAAAAATCAAATATTGAAGTAGATTATCTTTTACCATTTTTTGGTTTAAAAATGGAACTAGGTCCAATTGCGGAATGGGGTCTAAATTTACACGAGAACTTAATTAAAGTTGACACTGAAAAATTTCAAACTTCTACACCTTCAATTTTTGCGATAGGTGATATAAATTGGTACCCAGGAAAACTTAAGCTTATTCTATCAGGATTTCACGAGTCTGCCTTAATGGCTCAAGAAGTATTTAAGTATTGCTTTCCTGATAAGAAAAACATTTTTAGATACACAACATCTTCCAAAGAACTTCAAAAAAAACTAGGCGTTTAATGCCAAAGTTAATAATCACAGATAGATCAGGTAAAAAGTCTGAAATTGAATATGATAGTAATTTTACATTAATGGAAACCCTTAGAGACAATGGCTACGATATTGAGGCTTCCTGTGGAGGATGTTGTGCTTGCGCTACATGTCATGTTTATGTTGATGAAAAATGGAAGAACAAGCTGAAAAATATGGATGATGATGAAGAATCTATGCTAGATCAAGCTTTTGATGTTAAAAACAATTCCAGATTATCTTGTCAAATTGAGCTTTCCGAAGAGCTTGATGGCCTAGAGATAGAAATTGCACCAGAATAGTATTGACATAAATTTTTAATTTGTATACAAACAGTTTGTATAAAAACTATGGCAGACACTTCTCTTAATGAGAATAGATTAGCATTATTAATTTGGCAAACATCAAACTTATGGCAATCTAAAGTAAGACATAGATTAAAAGAGAGTCAAATCACATTAAATGAATATCTTATTCTCGAGACAATTTATTTATTACAGCAAGAAAACATAAATATTACTCAACAGGATATATGTAAAAATGCATCTATTGATAGATCAGTTGTTAGCTTACGTGTTTCTAATCTAGAAGAAAAGAAGTTAATATCAAAACAACAGCCACAAGATAAAAGATCTGATAGTTTAATTCTAACTGCAGCAGGGAATGATTTAATTAATAATATTATTGATAATATTGTAGATTTAGAAAATGAATTATTTAATAAATTAGGATCTGAAATTTTTAATTTCACAAATTCATTAAAGTTGTTATTGGGTAAAAAAATTAGAATTAGAGCAAAATTAAATGATTGATCAAAAATTAGTACAATCCTTAAAAGCTTGGCCTTTTAAAGAAGCATTACAAATCATTAAAAAAAATGGTGGTTTACAAAACTTTAAAATTCCATCCAAGGGATATGTATTACTAGAAACTGGTTATGGTCCCTCAGGTTTACCTCATATTGGAACTTTTGGTGAAGTTGTAAGAACATCAATGGTAAAAAATGCATTTAGCTCTATAATTGATTGCCCAACAAAACTGATCACTTTTTCTGATGATATGGACGGATTAAGAAAAGTTCCTGAAAATGTTCCTAATAAAGAAATGTTAGAAAAATTTATAGGTAAGCCACTTACTTCCATACCAGATCCATTTGGTAAATTTGAAAGTTTTGGACATCATAATAATGCAAAACTTAGAAGTTTTTTAGATGAATTTAATTTCGAATACGAGTTTGTTAGTTCAACAGAAAAATATCAAAATGGAGATTTTAATCAAACAATATTAAGTATATTTGAAAACTATCCAAAAATATTAGATATTATTTTGCCTACTTTAAGGGCAGAGAGAAAAGAAACTTATAGTCCATTTCTGCCAATAAGTGAGAATTCAGGTGAGGTACTTCAAGTAAAAATCGAAGAATATAAAATGGATTCAAAAACAATTATTTACAAGGATCCATCTTTAGATAAGTATGTTGAAACAGAAGTAATTAATGGAAAATGTAAGTTACAGTGGAAAGTTGATTGGGCAATGAGATGGATGTCATTTGATGTTGATTATGAAATGTGCGGTAAAGATCTTACAGAAAGTGTTGATTTAGGATCCAAGATTTGTAAAGCATTAAATAAAAAACCACCTACTAATCTAATTTATGAAATGTTTTTAGATGAAAAGGGTGAAAAAATTTCTAAGTCAGTCGGAAATGGTATAAGCGTTGATGAGTGGCTACGTTATGCTTCTCCTGAGAGTCTTGCACTCTATATGTTTCAAAAACCAAAATCAGCAAAAAAACTTCACTTTGATGTTATTCCTAAAACTGTAGATGATTATCTTTCTCATTATAATTCATACTCAAGTTTAGATAAAAACAAACAGTATGATAATCCAATTTGGCATATTCATTTAGGTAAACCTAAAGAATTTAAATCAGAAATAAATTTCAATACCCTTACTAACTTAGTTAATGTTTCTAATTCTAAAGATAAAAAAGTAATATGGTCTTTTATTAATAAATATGATGAAAATATTAATGCAGATAACAATCCTGAATTTGACCGTCTTATAGACTTTGCACTTAATTACTATGAAGATTTTATTTTGCCTACAAAGAAATTTTTAGAGATTGATAGTAGTAATAAAGAAGTATTTATTGATATTATTAATGTTTTAGAAAATGAGGTTACTGAAAATAGTTCATCTGAAGATATTCAAACATTATTATATGAAGTAGGAAAAAAGCACGAATTTGAAAACTTAAAAGATTTTTTTAAACTAGTATATCAAGTTATGCTTGGTCAGGATCAAGGCCCGAGACTAGGATCATTTTTTAAATTATTTGGTTTAAGAGAAACTATTGATTATCTAAAAAAATTAATAGATAATTAATTTATTGTACAATAGTTCGTTAAAAATATTAAGATTATTTCCTCCCGAGTTCTCTCATACTATTACAATTAATTTTTTAAAATATTTTAAATTAAGACAAAAAAATATTGAGGATCCAATTCTTGGACAACATCTAATGGGTTTAGATTTTACAAATCCTATAGGCCTCGCTGCCGGTTTTGATAAAAATGCTGAAGTGATGGATTCCATGTTTTCATTTGGTTTTGGATTTCTTGAAGTTGGTACAATTACTCCACAACCTCAAAGTGGCAATTCTAAACCTAGAGTATTTAGATTAAGTGAAGATAAAGCTATCATTAATAGTTTAGGTTTTAATAATAAGGGTATCAAAAAAGTAAAAAAAAATTTAATGAAATACCAAAAATCATACTTAAATAATAAAATTGTAGGAGTTAATATTGGAAAAAATAAAAATTCAAGTGAAGCTATTGATGATTATCTAATTGGTTTAGAAGAGTTAGGCGATTTAGCAAGCTATATAACTATAAACATATCATCACCAAATACAGAAGGTTTGAGAGATCTACAATTGAGAGGAAAGATAGAAAATTTAATTAAAAAAATTATAGATAAAAGAGATGAAATAAAAAATATTAATACCAAGCCAATATTAATTAAAATTTCACCTGATTTAAATGAAGATCAACTTAGAGATATAGCATTAATTTCTTTGGCTAATAACATTGATGGTTTAATACTTACAAATAGTACTATCAAAAGAGAGGCCAATTTAATTTCAATAAATAAAGAAAAAAAGGGAGGTTTAAGTGGAAGACCATTATATGATAGCTCAAATATTATTTTGAAAAAAATGTATGAATTAACAAATGGTCAAATACCATTAATAGGTGTGGGCGGAATATCAAGCGGAAGGGACTGTTATGAAAAAATTAAATCCGGTGCTTCCTTAGTTCAGCTATATACTGCTTTGGTTTATTCTGGCCCTAATTTAATCAATAGTATGAAAAGTGATTTGATTGATCTAATTAAAACTGATGGATATAAAAATCTAACTGAAGTTATTGGTAAATCAGTATAGTAATGAAAAAAATAAAATCGATTGAAGAAATTATTAATGATTATGATAATTTTATAATTGATCAATGGGGCGTAATGCATGATGGAACATTTGGGTATGAGCATGCTGTTAATTCCATTAATATACTGAATAGTAATAATAAAAATTTGTTTATAATTTCAAATTCTTCAAAAAGATCAAAATCATCCATAAATAGATTGCCAAAACTAGGTTTTAAAAAAAATTCTTTTATTAACACATTGACAAGTGGAGAAATGATTTGGCAATTACTTAAAAAAAATTTTTTAGATGATAAAAATAAAAAAAATTGTCTTCATATTTATGATGAAGAAAAAGAGGATGGTCTAGATTTTAGAGATGGTTTAAATTTTAATTTTGTAGAAAAAGTTGAAGAGGCAGATTTAATTTTAGCTTGTACTCCTTTCATAAATTTGCAGCCAATAGAATACATTCCATTACTAGAAGTAGCTTACAAAAAAGAAATAACAATGTATTGTGCAAATCCTGATTTTGAAACAGTTGATAGTAATAGTAATAATATCTTTTGTATGGGTGCTATTGCTGAAATATATAAAAAAATGGGTGGAAACGTCGTTATAAAGGGTAAGCCTGATATAAGTATTTATATTGAAACCACAAATCCAATTAATTTAGAAAAAAAAAGAACAGTAGCTATTGGAGATTCATTATTTCATGACATTCAAGGTGCTAATAATTTTGAAATAGATAGTGTTTTAGTAAAATCAGGTATTCATAAAGACTTGAATCAAATAAACAATTTAATTAAAAACCATCAAATAACCCCAACATTTATTATAGATAAATTTAGTATTTAGAATACTTGACAAAGTAATATTTATATTTACATGCAACTTCATTATGTCAATGAGATGTGAATTAACTGGAAAATCCTTCCAAACTGGTAACAACGTCAGTCATGCTAAGAATAGAACAAAAAGACGTTTTAAACCAAACCTTCAAAGCATTACTTTTGTTAGTGAAGCATTGGGGCAAAAATTTCATCTTAAAGTTGCAGTTAGTACAATACGTACAGTAGAAAAAAAAGGTGGTTTAGATGAATTCCTTATCAATACACCAAACTCTAAATTACCATTGAAAGCAAAAAAATTAAAAAAAACTATTCTTTCTAAATCTAATTAAATTTTTGTAATGGGGTTCTTCTTTGAATTAACAAGAATACTTAATACCCTTAGCACCGAATTAATGTGGTTTATAATGCTACTTTTTTGTTTTTTTTCTATTCTTATTTTTTTAAGGATATTTGGATATATAGGAATTTTTATATATTCTGCACTAGCTGTAATTGCAGGCAATATTCAGGTTTTAAAAACAGTAGACTTTTTTTATTCACCTGAACCAGTAGCTTTAGGAACTATACTTTTTGCATCCACATTTTTATGTACTGATATTTTATCTGAATATTATGGCAAGGAAAAAGCTAGAATGAACATTTTAATTGGTTTCGGCGCTTTCTTATTTATGACCTTATTAATGGTAATTACTATTGGTTTTCAACCATCAGATGCAGATTGGGTACAAGAAAGTTTGTCAAATGTATTTACTCCAATGACAAGATTTTTCATAGCTAGTATGATAGCATATTTAATAAGCCAATATTTTGATGTTTGGTTCTTTAATTACTTAAAAAAAGTTTTATCAGGTAAGTCTCTCTGGTTAAGAAACAATTTATCTACCATTATCTCTTCTTTGGTTGATAACACAGTTTTTAGTATATTTGCTTGGATTTTATTAAATCCTGAACCAGTAAGTGTGTATAATGTCATAATGATTTATATTTTAGGTACTTATCTTCTTAGGATATTTATAGCCCTACTTGACACTCCTTTTATTTATATAGCTAAGTTTTTTGTCCCAAAAACTAATGACTAACTTTTCTTGGAAAGTAAAAAAAACAAATAAAAATAATAAAGCAAGAACAGGAAAAATTTCTACACCACACGGAGATATTGAAACCCCAGCATTTATTTTTTGTGCAACAAAAGCTGCACTAAAATCTTTTACTACACTTGAAGCAAAAAAAAATAATACACAAATTATACTATCCAATACATACCATTTAATGCTTCAGCCAGGTAGTAAACTAATAGCTCAACATGGGGGTCTTCATAAATTTACGGGTTGGGACGGACCTATGTTAACAGATAGTGGTGGATTTCAAATTTTTTCTCTTGGACATGGGTCAGTTGCTGATGAAATAAAAGGACGAAAAACCAATTCAAAAAATAAAAAAACTTTAATAAATTTGAATGAAGAGGGCGCGTTATTCAAATCCTATATAGATGGTTCTACTCATATTTTATCTCCTGAAAAATCAATAGAGGTTCAAAGAAATCTTGGAGCAGATTTCATCTTAGTTTTTGATGAATGTACTCCATATAATGTAGACAAAACATATACATCTGATTCAATGTTGAGAAGTCATAGATGGTCTTTAAGATCTATTAATGCATTTAACTCTAAACTTAATTATAATCCTAAAAATGGCTCAGCTGGTAGACAAGAAATGTATGGTATTATTCAAGGAGGGATTTATAGAGATTTAAGAGAAGAAAGCATTGAATTTAATACAAAAAAAATAAACACTTTTGGGATTGCTATTGGTGGTAGTTTAGGATCAAATAAAGATGAAATGAAAGATATAGTTCATTTTACTTCTTCTAAATTAGATAATACTCGTCCAGTACATT
>CACKSM010000025.1 GCA_902602885.1 uncultured Alphaproteobacteria bacterium | reverse complement strand
GATAAATTACCAACAGGTGATTCAGCATCAATCAGTTTTGATGTAAATCCAATTTCTCTAATTAATTTGTTTGCTTCTCTTACTTGTTCTTTTTCTCTTATAAAACCAAATCTATGTTTTAATTCTTTGCCCATAAAAATATTCCACACTATCGATTGCTGTGGACATAAGGCTCTGTCTTGAAAAACAGTTTCTATTCCAGCTTCTCTGGCTTTTGAGGCATTCCAATTTTTAACTTCATTTCCTCTAATTATAATTTGTCCATCATCCGGAGCATGCACACCAACTAACGTTTTGATTAATGTGGATTTACCAGCTCCATTATCTCCAATAAGTCCAACAACTTCTCCAACATCAACTTTTATTGATGCTTTTTTTAATGCTGTTATTCCTCCAAAACTTTTGGAAACATTTTTAAGTTCTATTATTGCGCTCATATATGTAGCTGATCTACTTACAGTAGATCAGCTCTGTTTGATATATTTATCTTAAACCTGCGTTGGCAAGTTCCATTACTGATTTGTAATTCTCAGTATGTACAAATCCCGCACCAGTATCTTGATTTAATGCTCCAGTTCCAAGAACTTTCATTTGACATAAAGCAAGTACAGGTAGGTAGCCTTGTAAGAATGGTTGCTGATCAGAAGTTAAATGAACATAACCATTTTCAAAAGCCGTCATGATTTGTGGACTAGTATCAAAGCCGATTTGCAATAATTCTCCTGGACCATATCCAGCAGCTTTAGCATACGCTTCAGCATTTCCTAGTTTCTGACCACCATCATGTACAATAATTTTTGTATCAGGATTTGCAGCTAGTGCAGCTGAAAATACAGGGATTGCAAGATTTGGATCAGTTGCTTGTTCTGGAGTACCATCTAGAACTACAACGTTCATTCCATGTTCTTCAAAAATTATTCTAGCACCGTCTTCTCTTTGCGCTCTTGAATAATCTCCAATTGGAACCATTACAATAGCAGTATCACCAGCTTTAAGATCAAATCTTCTAATTGCTTCTCTTGCTAATTCTTTACCTTGAGTAGCAAGATTTGCTCCAACGTATCCACCCCCAAAAGCAGCTCTTACTGCAGGAACATCAACGTTTTGATACATCATTAAGATACCAGCTTCACTAGCCATTTTTGCTAGTGGCATAATTGCATCATCACCAGGGTGACCCATCATACCAATACCGTCAACACCTGCACCAATAGCTTCTCTTAGTTGTTGAATCATTCTGTCTGATTGCCATTCTGAATAAAGAATTTCGGCATCAGCACCAGTATCTCTGATAGCATTTTCAGCACCAGTTTGAACTATTCCTGCGAAACCATCGCCTTCAGCTCCACCAGCAAAGAAGTGAATTCTTACATCACTACACCATCCATCACCTAAGTTTTTATCAATAGCATAAACTGAACCACTGAAAGAAAAAACGAAGAGTGTTGATAATAAAATTTTAAATATTTTCATTATTCCTCCCTTGAATAAATATAATGTAAGAGAACTTAAAAAATTAAATTAGTAATGTCAACCTAGTAGAGTCTTTTACTAATCCTTTTGGTCTGACCGTGACTATACACCCCATCTACACCACCATCTCTTCCATAACCTGACCTTTTGTAACCACCACCTGGAAGATTATTTCCATCAACAAACCAATCGTTTTGCCAAATTATTCCTGCTTGAATTCTATCAGCAGTCCATTTTGCTTTTTGGTCATCTGCAGTAAATACTCCGGAGGCAAGACCGTATTTTGTTGAATTAGCTATACTTATTGCATCTTCTTCATCTTCAAAATCAAATATTGATGTTACTGGACCAAATATTTCTTCTTGAGCAATTGTTGCATCAACTTTGACATTATCAAAAATAGTTGGTTGGTAAAAATTACCATCATCTCTCTCAGCTTTATCTCCGCCTATGGTTAAAGTGGCACCAGATTGTACGCCAGATTTTACATAATTTGAGACTCTTTGCATTTGATCAGTTGATATTAAGGGTGTTACATCTGTTCCTTCCTCATCACCTGCGCCTATTTTTAATTTTTGCGTTTTTGCTACTAGCTTTGTCATATATTCATCTTTAATTTTAGGATGAACAATAACTCTAGACATTGCTACACATATTTGTCCTGCATTTGGTTTAAAAATTCCCTTAACTGTACTATCAACAGCTTTATCGATGTCTGCGTCTGGATAAATTATAGCTGCAGATTTGCCACCCAACTCAAAATGTGTTGGAACAATTCTATCTGCTGTCTCTTTTAATATCTCTGAAGCAACTTCAGGTGATCCAGTAAAGACAATATAATCACTTCCAGGATGTTGAACTAATTTTCGACCAGTTGTTTCTCCATAACCATGAACAATATTTATAATTCCTTTTGGAACACCAACATCTTCAAAAATTTGACCATAAAAATTAGAAGATATAGGACAAAGTTCAGGAGGTTTTATTACGATGGTATTTCCCACAATCCAATTCTGCGCAACCATTCCTGAAAATATAGAAACAGGATAATTCCAAGGTACAATTTGAAGTGCAACACCAAAAGGCTCTAAAACAACATAGTTTAATGTATCATTACCAGAAGGAATTAATTTATTTTCTATTTTATCCGTTAATCCAGCGTAGAAATCAAAAGTATCGGCCGCACCTTCAAATTCACCAATACATTGCTTAATTGTTTTACCATTTTCTTGGCTTAAAAGTTTACCGCCTTCATTTTTTCGCTCTCTTAATTTTTGAGCTATAGCTCTCATCATTTTTGATTTTTCTTTAGCATCCATGTCAACTAAAATTCTTTTATCGAATGCTTCTTTTGCAGCATTGAATGCTAAATCTATTTCCTCATCTAAAGCTTCATCAATACTTCCAACTATTTTTTGATTTGCAGGGTTTAATACGGGTATATTTTTTTTTGAAATTGAATTTATAAACTTTCCATCAATAAAATTTCTTAATTCCATGATTTTCCTTTTTATTAAGTAAATAAAACTAAACAATAAAATCTGTCAAGCTAAGTTTAAAAAGTATTTTTAATATTAAACTTAAACATTTAATTAACCCTAATTTTGTGCTACTTTTAAATATGAATGAATTAAATAAAATTTTCCAAAATTATTTAGACAAAAAGACTTTTCCGGGAATTCAGTGGTCTATCTATAAAGATGGAAAATACTTATCTGGAAAACTCGGTTATTCAAATATTGAAACTCTTAAAGAAATAGAAGACGACACTATTTATAGAATTTTTTCAATGACTAAGCCTATTATTGCAATAGTCACAATGCAACTCGTAGAAAAAAAATTAATAAATTTAGATGATCCAATTGATAAATATTTAACTGAATTTCAAAATCTTAAAGTTATGAAAAATAACAAAGAATCAATAAGTGATCTTGAAGACTTAAAAATAAAACCAACAATTAAAAATCTTTTACAACATACTGCAGGATTTAGTTATGGATTTCTTCCAGATGCGCTTGCTGCTGAGTATACGAAACAAAAATTATTTAATGAAAGATTATTATCTGATGAAATAAAATTATTATCTAAATTTCCTTTGTACAGTCAGCCTATGACAGAATGGCGATATTCTGTTTGTATAGATGTTTTAGCTAGATTATTAGAAGTTGTTCTCAATAAGAATCTTCAAAACATTCTTAAGGATAATATTTTTGATCCTCTCGATATGCAAGATACTGGTTTTTCTTTAGATAATAAAAAATCTCAGAGGTTGATGACATTGTATCAATATGATTCACAAAGTAAAAAGTTAATTGAAGAAAAAAATCCGCAAGATTATCCTATAAACAGTGAAACCTATGCGCGAGGAGGCCATGGTCTGTATTCTACAATGAAAGATTATAACAAATTTTGTAAGATGCTTTTAAACGGAAAATCAGATTCTGGTGTTCAAATAATTAGTGAAAAAACTTTAAATTTAATTATTAAAAATACTTTACCAGAAAATCTTTTACCTATGAAAATAGAAGGGATAGATGGACTTTCAGAAGAAGGTGATAATGGTCTTGAGCCATATGGTTGGGGTTTAGGTTTTAGGACAATGTTATTTCCAGAAAAAAACAAAAATATTGGAGAATTTGAAGAATTTGGATGGGCTGGAGCAGCTTCAACTTATTTTTTAGTAGATATAAAAAATAATTTATTTGCTACATTAATGACTCACGTTTTAAATGGTGATAGAAAACTAAATGTGGATTTTTATGAATTTATTTACGGTACTTTTTTGAGTCCTGAGTAAATGAAATTAATATCTAATTGTTAGGTAGCTGAACTGGTATAAAATAATCAGGGTTTTTAGATTTTTTTATTACTGCGGGTAAAATTTCTTTATAAGCTTGGTATAGGGTTTGAGGTTCTGGCATTTGATCTTTTATTACTTCATATAATTTTGGAAGATTGTATGAAGGTATCATAGGAAACATATGATGCTCAATATGGTATTCCATCTTCCAATAAATAAAACTAAAAATCGGATTAAGTCTAACTGATCTTGTTGATAGTCGGTGATCTTTGGCGCTTTCTTTTAGACCCATATGTTGTGTTACACCCCAGATACCATTAATGCCAAAAAACTTTGGTATTAAAAATAAAAATATTGGCAAAAAGGTAGAAAAGTAAATTGAGACAGCTATTATTGTAATCCATAGAAGAACAAAAATTCTAGAGCTATTTATACAATCATTAATTTTATCTTCTGGAATGCAATCTTTCATCACATCAGTCCTAATGCCTAAAGCATGTTTAATAATTTCTACATAAAGAGATTTATGAATTGTAAAAAAACCAATTCCAGGAATAAAATTTAAAATAAAACTTAAAAATGTATGTTTAGCAAAAATACTACCATCAACTTCGTAGTCATGAGGATCAACTGAAGCAGTATAGCTATGATGAAGAGAGTGACTCCACTTCCATCTAACAGGTTCAAAATTATTCATAAAACTAGCGATGTTATAGAAGAATTTATTTAATCTTCTATTTCTGAAAGCAGTTCCATGACCACACTCATGCCAAATAGCATCAGCTCCACCCCACATCGTAGAATAAGCAAGGTATACAGGTATAAACCACAAGCTATGCCATGTATATATCGATATTAAACCTAGAGCTCCTAATGATAGTGAATAAATAATAATATGTTTCCACCCCTCAAAATCTGATCTTTTGGAAAGTTTTTTTAGAGTTTTTCTATCTATATTAGCCCTAAACCATTCTTCTGATATATTGTTTATCCCTGTTTGAACTTTTTTAGTTTCTGACATAATTACGATATAAATAATAAAAAATTTCGTTTTTTCCAGTAAAAATCTCGTATTTATTTTATAACAAATGATAAATATTTAGTTTATTGAGACAGAAATTTTAATAAATTCTGCAATATGATGAATCTTACAATCGTTGGTACCGGTTACGTTGGTTTGGTGACGGGGGTTTGCTTTGCTGAATTTGGATATTCTGTAACATGTATCGATAAAGATACGGAGCGTCTTGAAAAACTCAAATCAGGTACATGCCCATTTTTTGAACCTGGAATGGATAAGCTTTTAGATAAACATATTAATAAAACAAAATTATTATCTTTTGCTTCAAGCATAAAAAATAATTCAGAAAATACAGATATTTTTTTTATAACTGTTGGAACTCCTTCAAGAAGGCTAGAAGATGAAGCTGATTTAAGTTTTGTATGGCAAGTTGCAGATGAAATTTCAGAAAGTATAAAAAAATATTGTTTAGTTGTAACTAAATCCACCGTACCAGTTGGAACGACAAGTGAAGTCAAAAAAATTATATCAAATAAAGTTGATCAAAAATTTTTTGATGTAGTTTCTAATCCAGAATTTTTACGAGAAGGATCTGCTATTGATGATTTTATTAGACCAGATAGAATTGTAATAGGAACAGATAATAAAAAATCTGAAAATATAATGAGAGAACTTTATAGACCTTTATTTTTGAAGGAAACTCCAATTGTGGCTACATCAATAGAAACATCAGAAATTATTAAATATGCATCTAATAGTTTTCTAGCAACTAAAATTGCATTTATTAATGAGGTTGCTGATTTATGTGAAGTGGTAGGAGCTGATGTTCAGCAGGTAGCACATGCAATGGGTATAGATAAACGTATTGGCTCCAAATTTTTAAATGCGGGACCTGGATTTGGAGGTTCATGTTTTCCAAAAGATGTTAAGGCTCTTGCTTCTACAGCTAAAAAGAAAAATATTGATTTATCTATAATTAATGCAGTGAACAAATCTAATCAAGATCGTATAATTAAAATTTCTAATAAAATTAGTTCAAAAATAAAAAATAATTCTACAATAACTTTTCTTGGCTTAAGTTTTAAACCTAATACAGATGATATAAGAGATTCTACATCGATGAAAATTGCATCATCACTTTTTGAACAAGGATTTAAAATACAATGTTATGATCCTGAGGCAATGGGCAATGTTAAAAAAGAAAATTCTAATCTTGTTTTATTTAATTCTGCTTACGAAGCTTGTGAGGGATCCTCTGCAATCATTATTGGAACAGAATGGAACGAATTCAGAGCATTAAATTTTGAGAAAATATCTAAATTATTAAAAGAAAAAATAATATTCGATTTAAGAAACATTTATATTCCAAAAGATTTAAAAGACATGGGATATGAATACTATGGAACAGGTAAATAAATTGAAAATCGAAAATTTCGATAAAGAGGTTTTAAGAGAGTATGATATCAGGGGTGTAGTTGGTAATAATATTAATCAAAACACTGCATATACTATTGGAAGAACATTTGCATACACAGTAATTAATCAATTAAAATCTAATATAATTGCTACAGGCTACGATGGTAGATTAACATCACCAGATTTACATAAAGCACTATGTAAAGGTTTAAAAGATTCAGGTGCTAAGGTAATTAATATTGGTATGGGGCCTACACCTATGACTTACTTTGCTCATTACCATCTTAATGCAGATGCAGCTATAATGGTTACAGGCTCTCATAATCCTTCAGAATACAATGGCTTTAAAATGGTTTTAAATAAGCATTCTTTTTATGCCGAAGATATTCAAAGCCTTCAAAAATTAATTGATCAAAATGATTTAAAATTAGTCGAAGGTGAAATTATTAATGAAGATATTAAAAAAGATTATTACGAAAGATTATTACAAAATATTAATCTCAATAAAAAAATAAAAATTGCTTGGGATATTGGTAATGGTGCGATGGGAGCTGTCATTAAGGAAGTTACAAAGAATTTAAATAATTCTGAAAATATATTAATTAATGAAGAAGTTGATGGAAATTTCCCTAATCATCACCCAGATCCAACTGTTCCGAAAAATATGGAGCAATTAATAAAGTCAGTCAAAGATAACAAATGTGACATAGGCCTGGCTTTTGATGGAGATGGAGATCGTTTAGGTGTTGTAGACAACTTAGGCAATTTAGTTTGGGCGGATCAGTACATGTTATTACTATGCACTGAAATTGCTAACTTATACGATAACCCAAAAATAATTATGGATGTTAAATGTAGTAAAGTTTTTTTTGATGAAGCAAAAAAACTTAATTGCGATCCTATTATGTCTAAAACTGGTCATTCTCCAATAAAAGAAAAAATGAAAGAATTAAAATCCCCATTATCAGGAGAAATGAGTGGTCATGTATGTTATGCAGATGATTTTTATGGTTACGATGATGCAATGTATGTTGCGTTACGCTTATTACGAATATTATGTAATCAAGAAAAATCCTTGAATGAGTTAATTAATATATATCCAAAAACTTATTCAACCCCTGAAACAAGGTTTGATGTAGATGAAACAAAAAAATTTTTAATTATTGAAGAAATAAAAGAAAGAATAAAAAATACAGAAGGTAAAATAATAGATATTGACGGTATAAGAGTGGAAAATGATGATGGATGGTTTTTAATGCGAGCTAGTAATACCCAAAACCAACTAACTTGTAGAGCAGAGTCTACTTCTCAAGAAGGCCTTAAGTCTTTGATAGCAATTATCGAAAATCAGTTATCTTTAAGCGGTGTAAATTATAAGTTTACAGTCTAACAAAACAATCACGATTATATTTTTTCAGTCTTTTACAGGCTGTATACGCTTCTTTTTTAGAAAAATTTTCAAATCTAGATTCATAAAGTTGTTTACCGCTAACTTTTATCAGCACAACATTTGAAATTTTATCTTTAGTAGAAACTGGATATTTACTTTTAATTAATTTGATTTGTTTTTCTGCATTATTTCTATACTTAAATGTTCCAACAACAATGGAATAAGTATTTTTTTTCTTTTCAATTTTTTTGTTTGGAATCTCATCTTTTTTAACTATTTTTTTATTACTACTTTTTGTCTTAATATTTAATTCAGCAAATTCTTTATCCATTATTATTTTTAAAGATTTGTTTCGTTGACTTCCTGTATCACCTCCAAAAATAATTCCTATTAACCTTTTATCATCTCTAACAGCTGAAAAAGCTAACTGAAAACCAGATGCTTTGATATATCCTGTTTTAATTCCATCAGCACCATCGTAGCTTAACATTAATTTATTATGTGTTTTGTACGTCTTTCCCTTATAAGTAAATTTTGTTTTACTAAACAATTTATACTCTTCTGGAAAATTTAAAATTAGTGCATGTGAAAGTTTTGCTATATCTCTTGCAGTTGTTAATTGTGCTCTATTGGGAAGACCCGACGCATTTTTAAATGTTGTATTATTCATACCTAAATTTTTTGCATAGCTTGTCATAAGTTTAGCAAATTCTTTTTCACTACCCGATATATTTTCAGAAACTACAGTTGCTACATCATTTGCTGATTTAATTATAAGTGCATTAATTGCATCTCTAACTTTTATACTTGATCCTGCTTCTAAATAAAGTTTGCTTGGTGATCTTGAAGCGGCAATATTTGAGACACTTAATTGACTATCATAACTAAGTTTTCCTTTTTTAATATAATCAAATACTATGTAGAGAGTCATTATTTTTGTTAAGGATGCTGGATAATTCCTCGTATCGGCGTTAACTTCGAATAGTACTTCTTCTGTGTCAAAATCAATAACGATTGCTGCTTTTTTAGCAAAAAGATTTGATGAAAAACCTAATATTAAAAAGCTATTTAAAATTACGATTAATAATAAATTTTTTTTCATTTTTTCTTGATTAACATAAGATTTTCGATGCTTTCAAACAGAAAAATACTTTAAAATATTCTAAAACATATTATTTAAGAAATATGGCAAATGAAGATCAAAATAATAACAATAATAAGGACGATTTTCAAAGAGGCCTTTTATTAGATACAAAGCCTAAGACAAAAAAACCATCCATGTATAATGTTCTACTTTTAAATGATGACTATACCCCAATGGAGTTTGTTGTTATGGTATTAGAAAAAATATTTAATAAAAAACAAGAGGAGGCCACACAAATCATGCTCCATGTTCACAAAAATGGTATTGGTGTTTGTGGAACATTTACTTATGAAGTGGCTGAGTCTAAATGTAAATCAGTAATGGATATGGCAAAAAAAAATGAACATCCTTTACAATGCACAATGGAAAAAAGTTAATGCTGTCACAAAATTTAGAAAAAACATTAAGAGAAGCATATCAACTAGCGACTACTTATAAGCATGAGTATGTAACTCTAGAGCACTTATTATTTTCTCTTTTGGAAGACCAAGATGCAATCAGTGTTCTTAAGGCGTGCGCAGTAGATATTTCAAATTTAAAGGAAAGTGTTGAGAAATTTATTATTAATGATTTAGAAAATCTTAAAGAGAACTTTACTGGAGAGCCAAAATTAACAAATGGTTTTCAAAGAGTTTTACAAAGAGCTGCTATTCACGTGCAATCGAGTGGGAGAGAGAGTGTTACAGGAGCTAACATGATTGTAGCTTTATTTTCTGAGAAAGAAAGCCATGCAGTATATTTTCTTCATCAACAAAATATGAGCAGATTAGATGCTGTTCAATATATTTCACATGGTATTTCTAAAAGTAATGAAAGTTTTGAAAATGAAGAATTTGTAGATAGTCAAACAAATGACAATAATGAACAACAAAAACCGAAAAGTGCTTTAGGTCAGTTTTGTATTAACTTAAATGAAAAATCAAAAGATGGTAAAATTGATAAGCTAATCGGGAGAAGCAAAGAGCTAGATAGAACAATTCAAATTTTATGCAGAAGACAAAAAAATAATCCTTTATTTGTTGGAGACCCTGGTGTTGGGAAAACAGCAATTGCTGAAGGACTGGCAAAAAGAATTACAGAAAAAAAAGTACCTAAAATTATGGAGGACGCAATTATATATTCACTGGATATGGGTGCTCTACTTGCAGGTACAAGATACAGAGGTGATTTTGAAGAGAGATTGAAAGCAGTTCTTAAAGAATTACAAAAAAAAGACAAAGCTGTTTTATTTATAGATGAAATCCATACTGTTATTGGTGCAGGAGCTACCAGTGGAGGATCAATGGATGCCAGTAATTTATTAAAACCCTCTCTAGGCAATGGTACTCTTAAATGCATTGGGTCAACTACTTATAAGGAGTTTAAAAACTATTTTGAAAAAGATAGAGCTTTGGTCAGAAGATTCCAAAAAATTGATGTTAAAGAACCATCAAAAGATGAGACAATCAAAATTCTTGAAGGTTTAAAAACTTACTATGAAGAACATCATAATATTAAATATTCACCCGAAGCAATTATTAGTGCTGTTGAATTATCAAATAAATATATAGGTGATAGGAAACTTCCTGATAAAGCCATTGATGTCATTGACGAAGCAGGTGCATCACAATATTTATTGCCTGAAGAGAAAAGAAAGAAAATTATTCTATCAAAAGATATAGAAGCAGTTGTTGCCTTAATGGCAAGAATTCCAACAAAATCTGTTAATCAAAGTGATAAGAATAGTTTAAAAAATTTAGAAAGAGATTTGAAAAATTTCGTATTTGGTCAAGATAAAGCTATTGAGGAGCTTTCATCTTCTATAAAGTTAGCAAGAGCAGGGCTTAGAGAAGATGGTAAACCAATAGGTTCCTATTTATTTTCTGGACCTACTGGAGTTGGAAAGACTGAGGTAGCTAAACAGCTAAGTAATACACTTGGTATTAAACTTCTTAGATTTGATATGTCAGAATATATGGAGCGTCATACCGTTAGTAGACTTATTGGAGCTCCTCCAGGTTATGTTGGTTTCGATCAAGGGGGATTATTAACAGATGGTGTAGATCAAAATCCTCATTGTGTACTGCTTTTAGATGAAATCGAAAAAGCTCATTTTGATTTATTCAATATACTACTTCAAGTAATGGATTATGGAAAACTGACTGACCATAATGGTAAGACTATAGATTTTAGAAATGTTATACTAATTATGACAACAAATGCTGGTGCAATTGATGTATCTAAAAACAAAATAGGATTTAATGCAAAAAGATCTAACGATGATAGTAGTGATGCAATTAATAGAATTTTTTCACCAGAATTTAGAAATCGAATTGATTCAATAATTCATTTTAATCATTTATCTAAAAATATAGTACTTTCTATCGTAGATAAGTTTATCATAGAAATTGAAGCTCAACTTGAGGATAAAGGTGTTTCATTATCAATTAATAAGGAAGCAAAAGAATTATTAGCCGAAGAAGGTTATGATGAGGTTTATGGTGCAAGAGAATTGGGAAGAGTAATACAAGAAAAAGTCAAAAAACCTATGGCCGAAGAACTAATTTTTGGAAAATTATCTAAGGGTGGTCATGTAGAAATAACATGCAAGGATAAAAAAATTAGTTTTGAATTTTCAAATAAGCAAGAAGTTAAAAAAGAACTTGCTTAATTTTTGAACGGGAGAAAATCATCTAATCTTTCTTTCTGATTATCAATTAACTGACTTTCATTATCAAGAAAATTTTGAATTGCCTTGCTAAATTCTTGATCTTTAATCCAATGTGCACTCCATGTTTTAGTAGGAACATATCCTCTCTGCAACTTATGTTCTCCTTGAGCACCAGCCTCAACTATTCTAATACTATTTCTAATTGCATATTCTATTGCTTGATAGTAACAGAGCTCAAAATGTAAAAAGGGAACTTCGTATTTTGACCCCCATAAACGACCATATAAATGAGTTTTACTTATAAAATTAATTGCAGAGGCAACCATTTTGTCTTCTTGGAAAGCCATTATCAGTAAAATGTTATTTTTGAAATTATCTAATATTTCAAAGAAAAATTCTTTAGTTAAATACGTTGATCCCCATTTTCTTCCAGTAGTATCTAAGTAACAATCGTAAAAAAAACTTATATGTTCTTCTTTAATATCATCTCCATTAAGTAATTTTACTTGTAAATTATTTTTTTCAATACATTGTCTTTCCCGTCTAATTATTTTTCTTTTTCTAGAAGATAAGTCATTTAAAAAATCATCAAATTTTTTATATTCATTATTATGCCAATGAAACTGTATCCCTGATCTAATCATAATATTATCAAAATCATTCCAATTAGAAGCATCATTAACAAAATTAAAATGCAGGGAAGAAACATTTATTTTTTTAGCTTCATCTATAATATTCTTAATTACTTGAACTTGTTTTTTCTTTTTATCTTTAACAGACTTATTTATAACAATTCTTTCACCAGTAACAGGTGTAAACGGAATTGCAGATTGAAGTTTTGGATAATAATTAATTCCATATCGATGATAAGCATCAGCCCAAGAATGATCAAAGATATATTCTCCAAACGAATGGTTCTTTATGTAAAGAGGACATAATGAAATGATTTTATCATTTTCTTTTTCAATATAATGATATGGTTGCCAACCTGTTTTGGTATTTGCGCTTTTACTTTCTTCTAATGCGCGAAGAAATTCATATTGCAAGAATGGATGATCATTCCCAACACATTCATTCCAATCAGATTTTTTAATATCATTAAGCGAAGAGCAAAAAAAATATTTACTCATATTAAGTTTATTATTTGATTTTAATGATGGCGTCTATTTCAACAGAAATATTTAGAGGAAGTGCGTTTGAACCAACTGCAAATCTTGAGTGCCTTCCTTTGTCGCCAAAAATATTGACTAATAAATCTGATGCTCCATTTATGATCTTTGGTTGATCGGTAAAATTATCATTACAATTTACAAAACCTCCAAGTTTTAAAAAAGAATCTAGTCTGTCCCAATCACCATCTATCGATGTTTTAAGAGCTGCAATAATATTAATGCAACATGTTTCAGCAGCTTTTATTCCTTCTTCTTCAGAAATATCTACACCAACTTTTCCACTATAAAGAATTTTACCATCAATTACGGGCCCTTGACCAGATACATAAACGGTATTATCTGCAACCTTAAAGGGTACGTAATTTGCAATTGGTGTTGGCATATCTGGAATTTTTAGATCTAATTTCTTGATATTTTCTTCAAAGATGTGCATTACATATATATAAAACAATTTGGGTGAAGGTAAAGAAAACAAATATGAATAAACTTAAAAAACTATTTATTTTCATCTTCATATTCTCAATATTCTTAAAAGGGGGGATTTCAATGGCTGATGAAAAGAAAGATACTATTCATATGACACTTAAGGATGGTGTTGTTGTAATAGAGACAAAACCAAACGTAGCACCAAAACATGTAAAACAAATCAAACAACTTATTGAAGAAGGACAATATGATGGAGTTGTTTTTCATAGAGTTATAGATGGATTTATGGCTCAAACTGGTGATGTAGAATTTGGAAATTCAAGTAATGATAATTTCAACTTATCAAGAGCAGGCACAGGTGGATCAAAACTTCCGGACATTGAGGCAGAATTTTCCTCTGAGAATCATGGAAGAGGGGCAGTATCAATGGCAAGAGCTCAAAATCCAAACAGCGCCAATAGTCAATTTTTCATTTGTTTTAATGATTGTTCTTTTTTAGATGGCCAATATACCGTTTGGGCTCAAGTTACTGAAGGTATGGAATATGTTGATAATATCACAAGAGGCGAACCACCTGCTGATCCAGATAAAATAATTAAAATGGAGATTGTAAAATAATTAGATGTTTGTTGCTGACTTGCATAATGATCTTGTGCAAAGAGTTATTGAAGGTGAAGATGTTACAAAACTTACATCACATGGGCATACTGACATACCAAGGTTACTAAAATCTGAAATTGATTTAGAGATTTTAATTATTTGGGTCTCTAGCAATGCTAAAGAACCAAATTTTTTTAAGAGAGCTGATAAAATGTATGATGAGATTGAAAGAATTTCATCACATGAAGAAATTAGTATCCCCAAAAAAAT
>CACKSM010000024.1 GCA_902602885.1 uncultured Alphaproteobacteria bacterium | reverse complement strand
ACCGCTTTTTTGGTAACAAAGAAGGCTTTGCAAACCCTTTTTGGAGCAAGGTCAAATAGGAATGGCAATCAGTTCCAGCTGAGCTATTCGGGTAGACTGCTAGAAACAAATGGTGACATTTGTTCTAGATTAATGATCATCAATTTTTTATTAAATTACAGAACCCGGCTTATGCGCCATCTATATTTTTATTGAGAACATACAAAGAACATTTGTGAATAATTTATATACCCATTGACGCCCATATAATCCCATGATAACCCATTTAAAATGGATTTATTTGTATCTAAATATTTTTATAAAATAGATAAAAAGGGAAGAATTTCACTCCCATCTAGTTTTAGAAATGTTCTTCCAAAAGCTAACAGAAATGAAATCATTTTATACAAATCTATTAAATCACCATCCATTGAAGGATGTGGTGTTGGACGATTAAAAGAAATCGCAAAAAGAATAAACAACTTAGATTTTTTTTCGGAAGATTATGATGATTTCTCGACATCAATATTTTCTGAAATAGTTACAACTAATGTTGATAAAGAAGGAAGGTTCTTAATTCCAGAGGAATTAAAATCATATGCAGGTATAAAAACGGAGGCAGCTTTTTTCGGTCAAGGACATTTTTTTCAGATATGGGAACCTAAACAAGGTTTAAAAAATACTGAAGATTCAAGAAGACGTCTTTTAAAAGAAAAAAAATCATTACGTATGATGTTAACACAACAAAAATAATATGGAAAATTTACATAATTCAGTAATGATTAATGAAATAATATCCTTTATGCCATTAAAAAAATCAATAAATGTAATAGATGCAACTTTTGGTGGTGGTGGCTATTCAAAAACAATTCTTGAAAAATTTAATGTAAATCAGTTGTTAGCAATAGATAGGGATCCAATTTCAAAAATATTTGCAAAAGAATTAGAATCAAAATTTTCAAATTTTATTCTAATAAATGATAAATTTAGTAACATTGAAGAAATAGTAAATCATACAAAGTTTAAAGACAAAAAATTTGATATAATTCTTTTTGATATAGGTACAAGTTCAAATCAAATAGACAATGCGCAAAGAGGTTTTTCATTCAACAAATCTGGACCACTTGATATGCGAATGGGTGCTTCAGATAAAAAAGCTTATGATATAATTAATAATTATGAAGAAAGAAATTTAGCTGACATAATTTATCAATATGGAGAAGAAAGATACTCAAGAGTTATTGCAAAAGAAATAGTAAAAAACAGAAAAATAAAATTTATAAGTGACACTATAGAATTATCAAACATTATTAAAAAATGTTTACCAAAAAAGAATCAATTAAAAAACAAGATCCATCCAGCTACAAAAACATTTCAGGCAATTAGAATTTATGTAAATGATGAGTTAAATGAACTAAAGACGAGTCTAGAAAAAACTTTAAAAATTTTAAATAAAGATGGTTTGATTTTAGTAGTTTCTTTCCAAAGTCTAGAAGATAGAATTGTGAAAGATTTTTTTAACCACAATAGTGGTAAACGATGGCGTTCCTCCCGCCACTACCCGGAGTTACCTGATAAACTGGCAACTCAACTTAAAATAATCACCAAAAAACCAATATTGCCGTCAGCTTCTGAGATTTTAGAAAATCCCAGATCTAGATCAGCAAAACTTCGGGTAGCTCAGAAAATTTAACAATGAAGTATACAAAATCAATTATATTCTTTTTAATTCTTAATTTAATATTGGTTTTTTCAATGATTTTTATTGCCAATAATACAAGAGAAATCGAAAAAAATAATGTTTATTTGAAAATGAAAATTTCTAAGATTTCAGAAAACTTAAAAATCAATAAAATTGAATTAGCTACTCATCAAAATAGCTCATATTTAAAAACACTATATGAATTATATTTTTATGAATCTCAAAATAATAATGTTCCTCTTATAGTAAAATTGAAAGAACTTTCAAATCAAGACAAAAATATCAAGCTTGTTAGTTCAAATAATTAATTAATGCTAAGCAAACTAAAATTATTTGATAGTGACTCTTTAAAATTACTTCATAGAAGAGTATTTTTTTCAATTACAATTTTTATCTTTGTCTATTTTATTTCTATTTATAGAATCTCATCAATAATGCTCTTTCCTGATCTAGATAATGATACTACTAATTATGTAACAAAAGATATCAGGGGAAATATTTATGATAGGAATGGAAATGTAATTGCTACCACAATTCAAAGTATCTCCTTATCAATTAATCCTAATAAGATAAAAAATAAAAAAGAACTTGCCAATAAATTGGGATTAATTCTTGATTTAGATATAAAAAAAATAGAAAAAAAATTATTATCTACAAGCAAATTTGTTTGGATAAAAAGAAATATATCTCCAATTGAACATCAAGAAATAATTAATCTAGGTGAAATAAACATCAAAGCTCATAAGGAATTTAAAAGAATATATCCTTATAAGAATACGTTGTCACATATTCTTGGATATGTAGATATTGATCAAATTGGACAGAGTGGAATTGAAAGGTATTTTGAAAATGATCTCTCAAAATCACAAGATATAATTATTAGTATTGATACTAATTTACAGCAGCTGGTTAGAGAAAATCTCATTAAAACAATAAATAATTATAAAGCTGAATCCGGTTTAGCTATAGTTATGGATATTCCTAGCGGTCAAATCCTATCATCAGTTAGCTTTCCTGATTATAATCCTGAGGACAAATCCTCATATAATAACAATAATTTAATGAATAGAGTTTTTCAGTCTAATTATGAAATGGGATCAACTTTCAAACCAATAACTGCAACTATTGGATTTGATTTGGATATTTTAGATCCTGAAATGACTTTTGATGTTACAAAAAAATATCTAAACATTAGTGACCATGATAAATACAAAGATAACGGTATTTATGATGTTGAAAAAATAATTGTTGAGTCATCAAATATTGGTACTGCTCAGATTGCTACTCTGATTGGAAAAAAAAATCAAAAAGAATTTTTTGAAAAAATAGGTTTCAATAAAAAAATAAATATAGAAAATAAAGAAAGTTCAGCGCCCTTAGGAAACAAAAATAATTGGGGTAAGTTAGAAACAGCAACTATAGGATTTGGTCATGGATATGCAATTACGCCTCTTCATTTAGTTAAAGCTTATGCTTCATTAGCGAATAATGGGAATGAGGTTTTTCCTACACTTCAATTAAACAAACAATTTGAACAAAAACAAATTTTTAATAATAAAGAATCATCTAAATTCTTTATCAATTTATTAAACTCTGTTGTTCTCAAAACCGAATACACTGGTCCAAGAGTAAAAGTAGATGGCTATTCTGTAGGAGGTAAAACAGGAACATCAGAATTACTAAATCCAAATGGTGGATATTACAAGAATAGAAACTTAACGTCTTTTATTGGAATATTCCCAATAAATAATCCACAATATGTAATTTATACTGCTATTGAATATCCAAAAAAGGAAACAGGCACTAATGATAGAATGACTGGAGCAAGAGTAAATGCACCCTTGGTAAAAGACATTATTATTAATATTATAAGCCTCTTTAATATTTCAAAAGATAAAAATGATGATCTTCTAAAAGTAGACACAAATTTTTTATATAGAAAATTAAATGCTCCTGTCTAATTTATCAAAAGTTATAAGTGTTAAAAAAACCTATAACTTTAATAAAAATAAATATTTTTCTGCAATTACTTCAAATTCAAAATTTACTAATAACAAAACTTTGTTTGTTTATGACAAAAATAAACGTGTAAAAAAAATTTATTTAGATGAAGCACTTAAGAATAAAACTCCTGCTATAATTTCGAATAAATATATTAATAACTTAAAAATTCCTCAATTTGTTGTATCTAATATTAATTTTGAGACATATTCGTTATTATATAACCTTCATAATAATTTCCCCTTTAAAACGATAGCGGTTACGGGGACAAATGGAAAGACATCAGTTGTTTGGTATATTTCAAAAATTCTTAATTTACTAAAATATAATAATACAACAGTTGGTACTTTAGGTCATTTTAAAAATGGGAAAAAAATAAATGATATAAATTTAACAACTCCTGCATATGAGGAATTATTTAAATATGGATCTTCGAAAAAAAGAGAAAAAAATATTTTCATTTTTGAAGCTTCAAGTCATGCTTTAGAACAAAACAGGTTAAGAAACTATCCTATAAATATTGCAGCTATTACAAATATTTCGAAAGATCATCTTGATTACCATAAAACATTCTCAAATTATAAAAAATCAAAAATTAAACTTTTTACTAATCATTTAGAAAATAAAGGATTTGCTATAATTAATTCAAGATTAAAAAACTTATCAGAATTAAAAAAAAAATTGATAAAAAAAAACGTCCAATTAAAATATTTTGGAAATAAAAGTTTGAAATTGTTAAAGATTAAAGATGTTGTATATTTAAATATCAACGATAAAAAATATAAATTAGAAAATTTAAAAGTTAAAACAAATATAGAATTTGAGAATTTAGAATGTGCAATTACTTGTTGTTTAGCACTCAGTATTAGTCAAAATAAAATTATAAAAGTACTATCAAAAGTTACTAATCCCGCAGGACGTTTAGAAACAATTGAATATAAGAAAAAAAATTCAAAAATTATTATTGATTATGCACATACACCAGATGCATTAAAAAAAATATTAATTGCTTATAAAATCAAAAAAATAAAACCAGCAATTTTATTTGGTTGTGGTGGCAATAGAGATAAAAGTAAGCGAAAATCTATGGCATTAATTGCAAATAAACATGCAGGTAAAATTTATATAACGGATGATAATCCCAGAAATGAAAATCCATCAAAAATAAGGAAAAATATCTTAAAGTATTGTTCTAGAGCTATTGAAGTATCTGACAGAAGAAAAGCAATTAAAGTAGCTATTAAAGAATTAAAAATGAATGAAATTTTAATAGTAGCAGGTAAAGGGCACGAAAAATTTCAAGTTTTAAAAAATAAAACAATTAAGTTTGATGATTTTACAATTGTGAAACAATTATTAAATTAATGATCGAATTAAATAAATTAGAGCAATATATAATATCTAAAAAAGATAAAATTCAAATATCAAGTAAAGATATTAAAGTTGGAGATATATTCCTTGCTTTAAAAGGCAAAAGATTTCATGGAAACAAATTCATAAGTGAAGCAATAAATAAAGGTGCAAGATATTGTATAACTGATAAGAAAAATTTTAAAGAAAATAAAAAAATTATTCATGTAAATAATATCTATAAATATCTTTCAGAAATAGCAAAAAGAAAACGAGATTTATATAAAGGTAAAGTAATAGGTATTACTGGCAGTGCTGGTAAAACAACTTTAAAAGAAACTTTAGCATTTTTTTTAAAAAAAGATCATACTATTTCTTACTCAAAGAAAAGTTATAATAATAAGTTAGGTGTATTAATATCTTTACTAAATTTAAATTTAAAGTCTAACTTTGCAATTTTTGAAATTGGAACAAACAATTTTGGTGAGATAAAATTTCTAAGTAATTTAGTTAGACCATCAGATATATTTATTACAAATATACAATCTACGCATCTTGAAAATTTTCAAACTAAAAATAATATTGCTAGAGAAAAAGCTGATATATTTATTTCAAAATATAATAATAATAGACAAAACCTCTATCTAAATGTTTCATCTAAACCTGAAAATATTTTAATTACAAAGGCAAAAAAAGAAAAAAATCTTAAAATAATTCGTATTGATAATTCTTCAAAAAAATATTTTATTAAGAAGATATCTCCTATTAAAAAATTTTATAAAGTAACTTTATCAATTAATAAAAAGCAAATTAACATTATTACTGATTTAGTTGTAATGCATAGATTAAATAACTTATTATTTTGTTTGGCATTTTATAATGAAAATTCTCTAAATATTAAATCAGTTCTTAATCGTTTCAAGTTTTTAAAACCAGTTGAAGGCAGGGGATTAGTTCATAAAATTTCTTTAAATAAGAAAAAAATAAATATTATTGATGAATCTTATAATGCTAATCCAGATACAATGATACAAAGTATACAAAACTTAAAAAATATAAAAATAAATAATAATAAAAAAATAATAATACTTGGAACAATGAATGAATTAGGAAATAATTCTTATAAAATTCATGATAAATTAATAAAACAATTAGATGACACCATTTTTAAATTTGTAATTTTATGTGGCGAATTCTTTGAATTATCTATAAAAAAATTTTTTAATCCAAATAATGAATTTATCTATTTTAAAAATACGAATAAAATCATGCAATTTTTAGAAGAGAAAGTGCATAATAATGACATTATTTTAATTAAATGTTCTAATTCTACAAAAATAAATAAGTTTGCAAAAACATTATTAAAGCAGGTATCGATTTGATTAAATATTTGGCCTTTGAATACCAATCTTTATTTAGTTTTCTAAATATTTTTAGTTATATAACGTTTAGGACTGGTGCCTCTATTCTTACTGGATTATTTTTTTCTCTCATTTTTGGAAATTATATTATTAACAAATTATCAAATGTTCAACCAACTGGCCAACCAATAAGAGATGACGGTCCAGAGTCACATATAATTGCAAAAAAAGGTACCCCTACAATGGGGGGCTTGTTGATTATTCTAAGTGTTTTTGTTTCAACAATTATTTGGGCTGATTTACAAAATATTTTTATATGGATTTTACTTTTAACTATATTAATTTTTGGATCTATTGGTTTTGCAGATGATTACAAAAAAATTAAATCAAATACAAGTGATGGTATTTCATCAAAAATACGAATTATATTGCAAATCATTTTTTCATTTTTCATTACATATTTAATTCTTGTCAATTTAGATCCAAGTATAAGCAAATCTATGACATTTCCTTTCTTTAAAAATTTAATTATAGATTTTGGAATTTTTTATTTTCTAATTTCTATATTTATAATTATTGGATCGGCTAATGCAGTAAACCTAACTGATGGACTTGATGGTTTAGCAATTGTCCCAGTAATGATAGTTGCCATGTCCTTTGCTTTCATAGCTTATGTTTCAGGTAATATAGTTTTTTCTAATTATTTACTTATCCAATATATTCCTGGAACTGGTGAGTTAGCAGTTTTTTGTGGTTCTTTAATTGGAGCAGCTTTAGGGTTTCTATGGTTTAACGCACCACCTGCCAAAGTTTTTATGGGTGATACTGGGTCTTTAGCATTAGGTAGCTCTTTAGGTTCAATAGCAATAATATGCAAACATGAAATTCTTCTTGCAATAATAGGGGGCTTATTTGTTCTAGAAACCATGTCTGTAGTAATCCAAGTATTCATTTTTAAAATGACAGGAAAAAGAGTTTTTTTAATGGCTCCACTACATCATCATTTTGAAAAAAAGGGATGGCCTGAGTCAACAATAGTTATTCGTTTTTGGATAATTACTATTGTATTAGCTTTGATAGGTCTTGCAACTTTAAGAATTAGATAATGTATTTAATTTATGGAATTCAAAAATCGGGACTTTCTATAGTAAATTATTTTGAAAATAAAAAAATAAAATTTAAGATGTGGGATGATAATCCAATAGTAAGAAAGACTATAAAAAAAAATTACAATAAAGATTATTTTTTTAATATAAAAAAAGATAATTTAAATGATTTTGAAAAAATTTTTGTTAGCCCAGGAATATCTTTAAGACAAAAAAAATTTAGAAGAAAAAATATATCTAAAAAAGTAAATAGAGATTTAAATTTATATATTTCGAATTTAACTAATCAAAAGATCGTAGCTATTACTGGTACAAATGGAAAATCAACAACAACCAAATTAATAGGAGATATTTTAAAAAAAAATAGTATTAAAACGTTTGTTGGGGGCAATATTGGAGAATCATTATGCAATGCTTTTCTTCTTAAAAAAAAATATAAAGTTCATGTTATAGAATTAAGTTCCTTTCAATTAGAAACAGTTAAGTCACTTGATAGTAGAATATCAGTAATAACAAATTTATCTGGCGATCATTTAGATAGATACAAAGGTATTAGTGATTATATTAATCAGAAAAAAAATATTATTTCTAAAAATGGAATTAATTTGTTATCAATTGATGATATTTATTCAAGAAAGATATTTAATCAAAAAAAAATTAAAAATAAAATTAGTTTTTCTTTAGTCGATAAATCAGCAGATTGTTTCGCTAATAATGATTATATTCTAGATAATTACTTCAAAAAAAGCAGAAAATTATTTATAAAAAAAATCTCAAAAGACTTAGAAGGTAATTTTAATATCCAAAATATTTTAATAGCATACATATGTAGCAAAATATTTAAAATTCCAGAAACTAATTTTCTTAAGGTTATTAAAACATTTAAGGGTCTGCCATTTAGATCATCTACAATTTTTAAAAATAATAAATTAAAAATAGTAAATAATAGTAAATCTACTAATTTAAATTCAACAATTAATTCAGTCGTTAATTACAATAATATTTACCTAATCTTAGGTGGCATAGCTAAAGAAAAAAATTTTGAAATTCTTCTAAAATATAAAAATAAAATTAGCTGTGTATATACCTACGGAAAATCAGGAAATTTCATTCAAAATAAATTAAAAAAAGAATTAATTGTAAAAAGATCAGCAAATTTAAAATCAGTTATTAAAAAAACCTTCAACGATATTAAAAAAAATTCAAATCAATCAACTATATTATTTGCTCCTGCATGCGCCTCTTACGATCAATACAAAAATTTTGAAGAAAGAGGGATACATTTTAATAAATTAATTAAAAATTATATAAATTAAACATGGAATATTTAAAGAATTGGTGGGGTTCAATCGATAGAATTAACATAATATTAATATTATCACTAGGTTTTACGGGATTAATACTTTCATTTTCCATAGATGAAAATTTGTCCGTAAACAGACACTCTATTTTTTTTCTTTTTTCAATTTTGTTACTTATTATGCTATCAGACTTAGATAATAAAAATATAAGAAGAATTTCATTATTTTTATTTATTTTTTTATTAATAATAATACTGCTAATACTTTTTTTGGATTACGAAGTTAAGGGCGCAAAGAGATGGTTCCAAATATTTAACTTTACACTACAACCTTCAGAGATAATTAAACCTATTTTTGTCATATTGACGGCATGGTGTATAAGTAAATCTATAGAAGATAAAAAATTTTATTTACCTTTATTGTTTGTTTTTTTCTTTTTGCTTTTATCTTTAATACTTATGCAGCCTGATTTGGGAATGACAGTTTTACTGTCAGCAACTTTTTTTTGTCAGTTATTCGTTGCTGGTTTATCAATTTTTTTAGTTATTGTTGCATTTTTATTTATATTAGGAATATCAATTTTTTCTTATTTTATTTTTGATCATGTTCAATCAAGAATTAATTCATTTCTTGGTGGGTTGGGTGGAACTGATACATACCAAATAGACTTAAGTATTCAAGCTTTCAAAAATGGTGGGCTACTTGGAAAGGGTCCCGGGCAAGGTATTTTGAAAGAAAAAATTCCTGATGCTAATACAGATTTTATTTTTGCTGTAGCTGGAGAAGAATTAGGATTTATCTTTTGTTTAATCATTATTTTTATAATTCTATCTATTATAATAAGAAGCTTATTAAAAGTTCTACAACTTGAAGATCCATATAAAATTATAGCAATTAGTGGTCTAATTTGCTCATTTGGATTACAGTGCTTAATTAATATCTTTAGCTCTTTAGGTCTTATACCAACAAAAGGTATGACACTGCCATTTGTAAGTTATGGAGGCTCTTCGATGATATCAATAGCAATTTTATTTGGATTCTTACTATCTCTTACAAACAAAAAAAATGAAGAATTATGAAAAAAAATTTTTTACTAATTACAGGAGGAACAGGAGGGCATGTTATACCAGCGAAAAACTTTGCTAATTATTTATCTATCAAAAATATAAATTGCACAATTATAACTGACAAAAGAGGCTACAAATACTTTGATAATTATAGTGGAAAAATTTATGTAATTAGTTCATCAAATTTAAATGGGAATATAATATTAAAAATCTTTGGTATATTTCAAATTTTATTAGGATTAATTCAATCATTTATAATTATATTTTTATTAAAACCATCCCACTCTATTTCTTTTGGAAGTTATGCTTCGTTTTCTCCAATGTTATCATGTATGGTATTTAAACCATTCTATAAAGTTAAGCTTTATATACACGAACAAAATTCAATAATAGGTAGAACGAATAAATTTTTTCTGAATTTTACAAATAAATTATTTTTAAATTTTGATATTAAATCTAAAATCAATTCTAAGTTTAAAGATAAAATATTCGTAGTAGGGTCGCCTGAAAATAGTTTTAAAAAAAATTTTAACATAAGCAATAAAAATTCTAAGAGTAACTTTACAATTTTTATTTCTGGAGGAAGCCAAGGATCAGAATTTGTATCAAACTTTGCAACAAATTTAATCAAAATTATAGATAACGAAAAAATTATAAAAGCTAAATTTATATTTCAGTGTTCTAAAAATTTGATAAAAAAACAAGAAGAAAAATTAAGAAATGTTAAATCACCAATCATTTTAAAAGATTTTTTTATAAATATAGATGAAATACTATCTAATACTAATTTAGCAATATGTAGGGCTGGAGCAGGCACAATTGTTGATTTAATTAACTTTAAACTTCCCTCAATATTAATTCCCTTACCTTCTTCAAAAGATAATCACCAATTTTTTAATGCTAAAATATTAGCTAAACATGACTTAGCCATAATTATTGATCAAAATAATGATGATTTAGATAGAGCAAAAAAACATATTTATGAAACATATAGTAATGCAGAAAAATTAGAATCAATGAATGAAAAATTTAATAAGATTAAGGTTAAAAATTCTAACACTTTAATTTATAAATTAATACTAAATGAAAATTAATAATAACATTCATTTTATAGGTATTTCAGGAATAGGAATGTCTGGTATTGCAGAATTGATGTTAGATAAAGGATATTCGATTCAGGGTAGTGATATATCAGTAAACGACAATACAAAAAGATTAAAGAAAAAAGGTATTAAATTTTTTTTAGGACATAATAAAAAAAATATTAAATATGCCCATGCCGTTGTTTATTCATCAGCTATAAAAAAAAATAACCCTGAAATAAAAGAGGCATATATTAAAAAAATCCCTGTCCTTTCTCGAGCGGATATGCTTTCAGAATTAATGAAAAATAAAAAATCAATTGCCATAGCTGGATCTCATGGAAAAACTACTACTACTAGTTTAGTTGGGAACATTTTTAACGAAGCAGGTTTAGACCCTACTATTGTTAATGGTGGTATTATAAATTCTTTTTCTAACAATAATCGTTATGGAAAAGGGGAGTGGATGATTGTTGAAGCCGACGAAAGTGATGGTACCTTTTTAAAACTCCCACATCAAATTTCAATTATTACCAATTTAGATATTGAACACATAGATTTTTATAAATCAAAGAAAAATTTAATTAATGCTTTTGAAAAATTTATAAATTTGCTTCCGTTTTATGGAACCACAATAATTTGTTATGATGATAAGAACCTTAAATTACTAATTAACAAAATAAAAACTAGGAATATTGTAACTTATTCAATAAAAAATAAAAAAGCAGATATATTAATCTTTGACATTATACAAAACAAACTAAAAACTTCCTTTAAATTAAAAATTAACAATAAAATTACTCATTCTTCTAATTATAAATTTACTATCAATGCAATCGGTAATCACAATATTTTAAATGCAACTGCAAGTATTGTTGCAGCCAAACTAAATGGAATAAAAAATAAAGATATTAATAACGCATTGACTAATTATGTAGGTGTAAAAAGAAGATTTTCATTTTTAGGAAAAAAAAATATGGCCTATGTGTACGATGATTATGCACATCATCCAACAGAAATTGCAGCTACATTAAGTGCAGCTAAAAGTCTAAAAAATAAAGTAATAGTTGTTTTTCAACCACACAGATACACTAGAACTAAAATACTAATTAGAGAATTTATAAAAGTTTTATCTAAAGTTGATTATTTATTTTTATTAGAAACTTATTCAGCTGGAGAAAAGATTATCAAGGGAGCAACTTCAAAAGACATATATTCTAAAATATTAAAAAAAAATAAAAATACTACATATTTAAAGAATATAAGTGATTTAAATAAATTAATGAAACCTCATACAATGTATCAAAATACCATTGTATTTATGGGCGCGGGTTCAATATCAAGTATTGCAAAAAAATATTTGAATAACTAATGTCAAAAAAAATTATAGAATTAGCTGATAAGCTTAAAAGTAAAATTTACTCAGATTATAATGCTGGTAAACATACTTGGTTTAGAACAGGAGGTAATGCAAAAATATTTGCAATAGTTGAAGATAATTTAGAGTTAGAAATTATATTAAATGAAATAAATAATGAAAATTTTTATATAATAGGTTCAGGTTCAAATCTTTTAATTAGAGATAATGGTTATAATGGAACTCTTATAAAATTAGGCAAAGGTTTTAATAATATTAAAATTAATGATAACAAACTTGAAGTTGGTGCTAGTATTTTAGATATTAATTTATCAAATTATGCATTGAGACAAAATATAGAGGGTTTGGAATTTTATAGTGGTATTCCAGGATCAATAGGTGGAGCAGTTAAAATGAATGCTGGCTGTTATGGTTCGGAAACTGTAGATGTTATAAATAGTGTAGAAATATGTGATAAATTTGGCCAAAGAAAAATAATTACAAAAGATAAACTAAATCTAAAATATCGATCTTCAAAAATAAATAATACAGATATAGTTACAAAAGCTATATTTAATTTTAATTATGGAGATCAAAATTTAATTAAAGATAAGATTAATGAAATAAAGAATAAACGTTTAGAATCTCAGCCAATAAAAAATAAAACTTCTGGCAGTACTTTTAAAAATCCTGAAAATCTTCATGCGGCAAAACTAATTGATGAAGCAGGATGTAAAGGTACCAATTATGGAGATGCATATGTGAGTGATAAGCATGCAAACTTTTTAATTAATAGGGGAAGTGCTTCGGCAACTGATATAGAAAATCTAGGTAAAAGTATTGTTGAGAAAGTATATGCCAAATTCAATATAAAATTGGAATGGGAGGTAAAAATAATAGGTGGGTAATAAAAAAATTTTAATTTTAGAAGGTGGTAATAATGAAGAGCATGATGTATCTTTAGTAACATCTAGAGAAATTAAAAAAATTCTTAATCAAAATAAATTGAAGTTTAAGACTTTAAGAGTTAATCCAAAAAACTTTCATAAAAAAATAATTAATTATAAAAATTTTGTTTGTATTAATGCTTTACATGGGCCTTTTGGTGAAGATGGACAAATTCAAAAAATTTTAAAAAAAAATAAAATTCCTTTTTCTCATTCAAATATTAAATCATCTAATCTATGTTTTAATAAATCTGCCTCTAAGAAAGAAATTATTAAAAATAAATTAATGTCTCCAAAATATTTTCTTTTAAATATAAATGATTTAACTGAGAAGAAATTAATTATTATCAAAAGTAAGTTAAAAAAATTTGTTATTAAGCCCAATAGAAGTGGTTCAAGTTTTGGTATAAAAATAATTAAAAATCAAAAAGAATTTGATATTTTAATTTCTAATTTAGATGAATTTAAAAGGAAACTTAATAATCACAAAGAAATATTAATAGAAAAGTATATATCTGGAAGAGAGCTCACAGTTTCAACTATTAAATTGGATAAAAAAATTCACGCACTTGCTGTTACAGAGATAAAATCGAAAAATAATTTTTTTGATTATAAAGCAAAATATTCAAAAGGTTATGCTAAACATATTTTGCCAGCTAAGTTAAATAAAATAAATTATGTTAAATGTCTTAAGTTTGCTATTAAAGCTCATAAGCTCTTAGGCTGTAATTCACTTGCAAGAACTGATTTTATTTTTGATACAAAAAAAAATAAAATCTTCTTTTTAGAAACAAATACTCAACCTGGACTTACTCCTATATCACTATTACCCGAACAAGCTAATTATAAAGGCTTACCTTTTGAAGAAATCATCTTTATTTTGATCAAAAATTTAAATTATTAGTATGAACAATATTAATAGAAGAAGATATGTTTTAAGCATCAGATCATTTACTTATTTTTGTATTTTCTTATTTTTAATTATTTTTTCTTTTTTACTATATTTTTACAAAAATAATTTAATTGAGACATCTAAAAATATAATTCAGAGTTTTTCAGAAAACTTCCAATATCAATTTACAAAATATGATATTTCAGGTTTAGAAAAAATAGAATTAAAATTTGTAGAGGATAAACTACAAAATTATTTAGGATCTTCGATTTTTTTATTACCATTGAATCAAATTAATAACTCAATAAAAGAAAATAATTGGGTCAAAGAAATAAAGTTGAATACAAATTACAAAGATACTCTATTTATTAGGATTGAAGAATATAAACCAACGGGAATTTATTTTTTTAACAAAAAATACTTTGTTTTTGATGAAAATGGAAAAATTATTGATCAAATTTACAATACTGATTTAACTCACCAGCCTTTATTAATTTTTAAGGGTAATTCTTCAAACTTAAAAGCTAATTCTATAATTAATTTTTTAAAAAACAATGATTTTGAAAAAAAATATCAAATAGAAAGTTTGGAATTTATTAATAAAAGAAGATGGG
>CACKSM010000023.1 GCA_902602885.1 uncultured Alphaproteobacteria bacterium | reverse complement strand
CTCATTTTTTGAATCTAATATTCTTAGTGGATTAGTTTCAATTTTTTTAATACTTTCTTCTGATAGTTTTTTTTTATGTGTGTTAAAATATTTTGTAAGACTTTTTTTAAAATCAATTAATGTTTTTTTATCTCCTAAAGAATTAATATTAAGTTTTATTTTAGATTTAGGTAAAAGTTCATTTAATATTTTATTTGACAGAGAAATTAACTCAACATCAGCAAGAACATCTTTAGTTCCAAGTATTTCAAAATTAATTTGATTAAATTGTCTATATCTACCCTTTTGTGGTCTTTCTCTTCTAAACATTGGGCCTATTCCAAAAATTTTTAATGGAAGATCGCTCAAGAGATTATTTGTAATAGCAGCTCTAATCATAGGCGTCGTATACTCAGGGCGTAGTGTCAAAAATTCATTATTTCTATCTTCAAATGAATACATTTCTTTCAACACAACATCAGATTGCTCTCCAAGAGGTTTTGAAAATAAACCACTAAATTCAAAAATTGGTGTTTGAATTTCTTTAAAATCTCTCAAATATGCATTTTTAGAAACAATTTTACAAATATAATTAAATTTATCGATTTCTTCTCCAAAAATATCATGTGTTCCTCTAACTGATCTTAATTTCATTTTAATTACTAAGTTCTATTTCTTTTGTTTTTTTTCTAATAAGATCTTCAAGATAATTTTCTAAATCAACATTTTTTACGACATTGTTTTTTTTACCATCAAGATAAATCATATGTGTATCATTTCCACCCCCAGTTATTCCAATATTCGTCATAGTTGCTTCGCCTGGGCCATTAACAACACATCCAATTATTGACACTGTTATTGGTGTAGAAATATCATCTAATTTTTTTTCTAAATTTTTTACAGTTTTTATTACTTCAAATTGTTGTCTAGCACATGAAGGGCATGATATAATTTTTACACCTCTATTCCTTAATCCTAAGCTTTTTAAAATTTCAAAACCAACCCTTACTTCTTCTTCTGGTTCATCTGACAGCGATATTCTAATTGTATCACCTATTCCTCTCAAAAGTAAATTTCCCACTCCAATAGAAGATTTAATTGACCCGGTTCTTTTCCCTCCTGCCTCTGTAATACCTAAATGTAATGGATAATCACATAATTCAGCCAATTGTTCATATGCTTTTATTGACATAAATATATCTGAAGATTTTACGCTGATTTTGAAATTAGTAAAATCATTATCTTCAAGAATTTTTATATTCAATTTTGCACTTTCAACTAAAGCTTCTGGATTTGGCTCAGAAAATTTTTCTAAAATTTGTTTTTCTAAACTTCCAGCATTAACACCTACTCTTATTGAACAATTATTATCTTTTGCAGCTTTTATAACCTCTTTAATTCTTTCAACACTACCAATATTACCAGGATTTATTCTAATACAAGAAGCACCATTATTTGCTGCTTCGATACCTCTTTTATAATGAAAATGTATATCTGCAATAATAGGTACAGGGCTATGTTTGACAATTTCTTTTAATGAATTCGAAGATTCTTTATCTGGAACTGAAACACGAACTAAATCTACTCCTAGTTTTGCTGATCTTTCTATTTGCGCAATAGTATCTTTTGCATTAGTGGTTAGAGTGTTTGTCATTGTTTGAACTGCAATTTGATTATTACCACCAATACTTACATTTCCAACTTTTATTACGCGCGACTTTCTTCTATTAATTTGTTGATACGGTCTAAGCATCTATTTAATTGGTAAAATCTTTATATAAAATAAATGAGTCTAATATATCACCATATTTCCCTATTTTACCTTTTACATTCCCATCTATAAGTACTAAAATATTTCCAGCATTTCCAGCCGTGATATTGTAGTTCAAATTTAGTTCATAAGAAAACTCTTCATCTTTATCCATTAACTTGCTTAGGACAATATTATTATTTTCATCTCTTAACTGTAACCATGTTGGATTTAAAATTTTTAGAGTTGCAACAGTACTTATATTCTCATCAATTTCCATAGACGCTATAGCACTAGAATTATTTATCAAATTACTTATGTTTGAATCATTTTCTTGAGATAAATCATTATCAAAAGTATTGGCTTTTTCAATTATAGGTTCCAAGCTTTCTGGAATATCAGGTACCAATGCGTAATCAATCTGATTATTATATTCATAAATGAATAAAAAATAAAATGAAGAGAATAAAATTAATATAAGAGAGGCGGCAAAAAACCTTTCTATTTTAAAAAAATTATTTTCAATTATTGGGGTGATATTTTTTTTTTCTTTATTAATATTAAATGATAAATCATATTTAAATTTTTTAATAATTGTATCGGTATCTAGTTCAAGAAAATTTGAATAAGATCTTAGGTGACCAATATTAAATATAATATCAGGATTATTTTTAATATTATCATTTTCGAGATCAATAATAATATTTTTAGATATTTTAAGCTCAGCTGCAATATCATTAATAGAGAGATTTTTGCTATTTCTTTCAGATGATAAAATTTGACCAACAGTTTCCATTTATTTACTCAGATTATATGCTTCATGCAAAGATTTTACAGCAATTTTTGTAAATTTTTTATCAATCAAAACGCTTATCTTTATTTCAGATGTTGAGATTGCTAATATATTGATTGAATTTTCTGCTAGAGTTGAAAACATTTTCTTAGCAACTCCAGATTGAGACATCATCCCCATACCAATTACTGAAATTTTAGAAATATTGGTATCTGTTTCAATAGATTTAAAATCAATTAAATTTTGGTTATCTTCTAATAGTTTTTTAGTATTATGAATTTCGCTATTCGGCACGGTAAATGTGATATTCGCAGTTACACCATCTTGTGATGTATTTTGAACAATCATATCAACATTAACATTATTATTAGCTAACAATCCAAAGATTGTTGCAGATATACCGGGTTTATCGGAAATGCCAGATAAGGTTAATTTTGATTCATTATTACTATAGCTTACACCGCTTACTATTTCTTTTTCAATTAATTTATTTTCATCAACAACAAAAGTACCAGTTTTTTTTGTTATTGAAGAGAGCACCTGCAAAGTAAGATTGTTTTTCATAGCTAATTCTACAGAGCGAGTGTGAAGTACTTTTGCTCCAGTTGAAGACATTTCCAACATTTCTTCAAAAGCTAATTTATTTATTTTTTTAGCCTTAGGTTCTAAATTGGGATCCGTTGTATAAACTCCATCAACGTCAGTATAAATATCACACCTATCTGCATCAACAGCTGCAGCAACAGCAACAGCAGTTGTATCAGAACCGCCTCTACCTAATGATGTAATGTTTCCATCCATATTGACACCCTGAAATCCAGCAACCACTATTACATCATAATCTTTTAGAAATTGATCAATTCTATTTTTATCAATATTTAAGATTTTAGCTTTTTGATGGTTGCTATCTGTAATAATTGGTATTTGCCAACCAAGTAAAGGGATAGATTTAATATTTCTTTTTTTTAAAATAGCTGATAAGAGCCCGACAGACACAGGTTCACCAGATGTTAAGATTAAATCGTTTTCAATGATCTCATTTGACTCAATTTCATCTATATATTCTTGCATTTTATTTGTCACACCTGACATTGCAGATAAAACAACAATCAATTTTTTATCGTTTAGTTGCTTTTCAACAATGTTAGCTACATTATTGATTTTATCGATACTACCAACTGAAGTACCACCAAATTTCATAACTACAAGTTTCATTGACTTAAATCTTTTTTAAATTATCTCAGCTATTATAATTATTGTTTCTAACAAACAAGGTATATGATGAATATAAAATCAAAAAATGAAGAATTTGCCTTCTTTAATCAACTTTCAGATGAATGGTGGAATGAAAATGGTAAATTTAAGATTCTTCATCAAATTAAAAGCCATAGAATGTCTTATATATTGGATCAAATAAATAATAGAAATATTAGAAATTTGAAAATACTTGATGTAGGCTGTGGTGGAGGAATAATTTGTGAACCACTAGCAAGACTGGGTGCGAAGGTTACAGGAATTGATTTTGCTCCAAATAATATTATAGCTGCTAAGATACATTCTAAAAAAAATAAACTTAAAATTAACTATATTAATAAAGATATTGAAAAATCAAAATTAGATGAAAAATTTGATATAATACTAATGTTTGAAGTCTTGGAACATTTAGATAATTGGAAAAAAACAATAAAAAATATAAAAAAAAATTTAAATAAGAATGGTTTAATAATTATTTCTACTATTAATAGAAACTTACTCTCTAAAATATTTGCAATTAATATAGCAGAAAATATCCTTCATTGGATACCAAAAGGAACCCACGACTATAATAAATTAATTAAACCTGAAGAATTAAAAAAAATTTTATTAAAAGAAAAATTTAATTTCAATAATATTAAAGGTCTTGTTTTTAATCCATTAAACAGGGAATGGAAATTATCAAAAAATTATATGATAAATTATTTTTGTACTGCTAGTTTTATTAATTAGTTTTTTTTGTAGAAAAAGGCAATGGTAGTACATCGATATCTTCATCTAGTAATTCTTTAGTTTGTTCAACAGAAGCTTCGCCATATATTGCACGATCTTTAGCTTCACCATATTTAATTTTCTTTGCTTCATCGGTAAATTTATCACCAACATAATCAAATTCTTGTTCTATAATCTTTTTTAGCTTCTTAACATTTGAAGCAATTGATTTATTCCTTTTAGAAATTTTTGAATTTGATTTTTTTGATACATTTGGAGCCATTAAACCTTTTTTTATTCGAATACTATTACAAGAAGGGCAAGTGAGTAAACCTTTTTTAATTTGCTTATTGTAGTCATTCGTATTTTCGAACCATCCTTCAAAGGAGAAGGCACAATCAGAACAATTAAGATTAAATACGATCATATCTTTTATATTGTTTCATCTGTTTTTTTTTCAATATCAAAATCAAAATCATCAAATTCTAATTGCATAATTAGTGAATTTTTTGGAAAATTTAAATTACATACTGTTCCCTTTGACAATGTTACACCCATAAATGGTTTTAAGCTAACATTGATATATTTTTGAGTATTTTGATTTAAAATATCAATTTTTATAAGCTCTTTAAAAATAATAAGTAGAAAATTTTTTTTCAGTTCGAATTTTAATAATGATTTAGGAGTTTGGTAAAAGGATAGTTTAAAAAAAAGATTTTTTTCAAGAACATTTATATTTTCTTCTAAATCAATATTAGAATTTTGTAATACTAGATTTTTTAAAGAAATTTGATCTTGTCTGTTTAAAATTTTTTCTTTTAATATTTCTAAAAAAGTAGTTCCATAAATTTTTTTATTAATATTTTCAGTTTCTTCTTTAATAATTGCAACTATCTCTTTAAGAATAATATCCATAATTGCTTTTTATACTTTATAAAAAAATGATAAACAAAAAATACCTTAAACTATTAAGAACTAAGGATAGAAAATATGGAGAAAACTTTATATATAATGAAATAAGTAAAAATATAATTGATTCCCTAGATATTTTGAAAGTTCCTTTTAATAATATTTTAGAACTTGGGATTAATGACAAATTAATTATTAATTATCTGAAAGAAAGATTTCCTTCTTGTTCTATAACAAGTGCTGATATCGATTTGTCATTTTTTACTAACAAGACAGATCGACAATTAATAGAAATTGATTTGGACGATATAAATATCAAAGATAAAAAATTTGATTTAATTTATAGTAATTTTTTTTGTCAATTAACATCGAACTTTGAGAAATTAATAGAAAATATCTTTAAAAGCCTGAATTCCAATGGATTTTTTATAGCAACAATTCCAAGTGCTGAAAATAAGTATCAACTTATAAATTCAATGTATGAAACAGATAATATTTTATACGGAGGCATGTATCAAAGAGTTAATCCAATTTTAGATACAAATGATATTTTTAAACTGCTTAAAGTGTATAACTTTGATTCACCTTTAATAAATAACAATAACTTTACTATTGAATATTCAGTTTTTAATAAACTACTTGATGATGTAAGATTTTTGAACTTGCCCTATGCAGGTAAAGATAAAAAAAATAATTTTGAGAATAAAAAATACTTTATTCTTTTGGAGGAACAATTCAAAAAAAAATATTACAAAGATAATTTTAATCTTGATATAAATTTTAATACAATTTGTGCTTGGAAAAAATAAAATTAAGATCTGTAATCAGCATTAATCTTTAAATATTCAAAGGTAAGATCATTTCCATGAACAGTGTGAAAATACTCACCCAAGTTTAATTTTACATTGATTTCTATAGTTTTATTTTTCATATAATTATTGAGTTTTTTAATATTTATTTTTTTACTAATAGAACCATTTTCGCATACAACGTTGTTTCCAAACAAAACTTTAATTTTATTTTGATTTATATTTTCTTCAGATTTACCAATTGCCATTATTACTCTACCCCAATTTGCATCTTCACCGGCTACAGCTGTTTTAACCAAAGGAGAATTAGCAATACTAAATGCTATTTTTTTTGCTTGATTTTTTGATCTTGCATTCAAAACATTAACTCTTATTAGCTTAGAAATACCCTCTCCATCTTTAATTACTTGAAGAGATAAATCATGCATTAATTCAAATATTTTATTATTTAGTATTTTAAAATTCTTTTTATTTAAATTTATATTTTTATTACCAACAGAAAACATCATTAAAGTATCACTTGTTGATGTATCACTATCTACAGTTATTGAATTAAATGTGTTATCTAAATTATTTTTAAGGAGTCTGTTTATTAACTGTTTTGAAATTTCACATTCTATAAAAATATACACCAACAAAGTTCCCATATTTGGCTGTATCATTCCTGATCCTTTTGCTATTCCGTAAATCTTAAATGATTGATTATCTAAGTTAATATTTTTAATTGATACTTTTGGGAAAGTATCTGTTGTCATAATTGCCTTGGCGCTTTCTAGTATACCTTTTTTATTTTTGGAATTTATTTTTTTAAATTTATCTATAATTAAATTCGGGTTAAATTTTTCACCGATAACACCAGTAGATGATACTAATACTTCATTGGATCTACATTTAATTTTTTTTGTTAATGCTCTTACATACTTATCTATAATTTTCAGACCATCTTTACCAGTATGCGCATTCGCATTACCAGCATTCACAACTAAAGCTTTAGCTTTACCTTTGTTATTTTTTTTATCCCAAATTATTGGAGCTGAAGGTGTTGATGTTTTTGAATAGACACAACATACATTAACAATTTGATCAAAAATTATTAATAAAAGATCTTTATCTTTTTTTTTAAATCCAGCATTAAAAGTATAGATATTGAGGCCACTAGGATTAAAATCTTTGATTTTTTTTGGCTTAAATATTGAAATCATTTTATTGACCATATTTTAGCGTAAATTCCTTTGTAGAAGAAATATTTTTCATATATTAACTCCCATCTATCATAACATGATTAATATCGTTAATAAATTATTTGGTTCTATAAAATCTAATTCGCTTAAAAAATATGCAAGTTTTGTAGAAAAAGTAAACAAACTAGAAGAAGTAGTTTCTCAACTTTCAGATCAAGAATTAAAAAATAAAACTAATTATTTTAGAAGTGAATTTAAAGAAACGGGATCAATAAACAAATTATTACCAGAAATATTTGCTGTAGTAAGAGAAGTATCCAAAAGAACATTAAACATGAGACACTATGATGTTCAGATAATTGGTGGAATGGTTTTATATGAAAACAAGATTACTGAAATGAAAACTGGAGAAGGAAAAACCTTAGTTGCTACTCTAGCTGCTTATGCAAATGCTTTAGAAAACTTATCCGTACACATCATTACGGTTAATGATTATCTTGCAAAAAGAGATGCTGAATGGATGGGGAATATATATAATTTTCTTGGTCTTAGCGTAGGGTGTGTAACTTCTGAAACAGCACATGAAGATAGATCTTACCAGTATGATGCGGATATTGTATACGCAACAAATAATGAAATAGGATTTGATTATTTAAGAGATAATCTCAAAAACGATTACAATAACTTATGTTTTAAAAAAAATGCATTTGCCATAGTTGATGAAGTGGATAGCATTTTAATAGATGAGGCCAGAACACCTCTTGTAATATCTGCGGAATCAAATTCCAACACTGATTTATTTCCTAAAATTGATAAAATTGTAAAAATTCTTAGAGAAAATGATTTTGAAATCAATGAAGAAAGTAAAAGTATTTTACTTACTACTGAGGGAATGGAATTTTGTGAAAAGTTACTAAAAGATAACGGCATCATCAAAGAGGGTACACTTCAGGATTTAGGAAATATGGTTTTAAACCATAATATTATACAAGCTCTTAGAGCTCATCATTTATTTATAAAAGATAAAGATTACATAATCAAAGATAGAAATGTTGTTATTATTGATGAGTTGACTGGCAGAGCTATGGAAGGTAGAAGATATGGTGATGGATTGCATCAAGCTATAGAAGCAAAAGAAAATTTAGTAATCCAAAAAGAAAATCAAACTATTGCTTCCGTTACATATCAAAATTTTTTTAGAACATATTATCGTCTAAGTGGAATGACAGGAACTGCCACAACAGAAGCTAAAGAATTTGAAAGTATATATAATTTAGAAGTCGTTGATATTCCTCCAAATATAAAGGTAAATCGTATTGATAAAAATGATCAAATTTATATGACAAAAAGAGAAAAATATAATGCTGTATTAGATCTTGTTAAGTCACGAAATAATATCAATCAACCAATCCTTATAGGAACCACATCTGTAGAAAACTCAATAAAAATTTCTGATTTATTAAAAAAAGAGAATCTTAAGCATAATGTTTTAAATGCTAAAAATCATATGAGTGAAGCTAAGATAATTGAAGAGGCAGGAATGCCTGGGAATATTACCATTTCAACAAATATGGCTGGAAGAGGAACTGATATCAAATTAGGAAATGGCGATGATAATTTGAAAAAAGAAGCAATTAATGCTGGTGGATTACTAGTAATTGGTACAGAAAGACATGAGAGTAGAAGAATAGATAATCAACTAAGAGGTAGATCAGGAAGGCAAGGAGATATTGGGGAAAGTATTTTTTTCCTATCTTTGGAAGATGATCTCATGAGAATATTTGGATCAAAAACTCTTGAAAATGTATTATCAAAATTAGGTCTAAAAGATGGTGAGGTGATTACACATTCAATGATTACCAAATCTTTAGAACGTGCTCAACAAAAAGTTGAAAGTCATAATTTCGATATGAGAAAACAGATTTTAAGATTTGATGATATTTTGAATGATCAAAGAAAAATAATTTATCAAAATAGAAAAGAAATTCTTAATACGAATGATCAATCTAAAATTATAGAAGATATGATTTTGGATTATGTAAATTATTTAATTGAAGTCACAATTCCTCCGAAGAAATACTCACATGAATGGGATGGAAATTTGTTAAAAGAAAAAATTAGAGAAATATTTGGCATAGATGTTCCAATCTTAAAATGGATTGATGAAGAAGGTGTTGATGATGAAGAAATTAAAAAAAGGTTATTAGATGAAGTTAGCCAAAAATATAAAGAGAAACAACATCAATATTCTTATGAACTACTCAAGTTTGCAGAAAAAAGAGTGATGCTTTTTCAAATAGATAAAGATTGGAGAGATCATCTAGCAGCAATGGACTCACTACGCGGAAGTGTAAATTTAAGAGCTTTGGGAGGTAAAGATCCATTCTATGAATATAAAAAAGAATCTTTTGATTATTTTGATGAAATGCTCTCAAACCAAAATGAGAGAGTATTAAAAACGCTATTTAATATAAAGTTAGTAAATGAAAATAATAATAATGATACTGATATTAAAAAAACAAAAGAACCAAGAAGAATTATAACTAAAAAAATAGGTAGAAATGAACCTTGTCCATGTGGTTCAGGCAAAAAATATAAACAATGTCATGGTAATTAAATATCTGATGTAATATTTAGATATTTGTCTTTTCTTATTTTAACTAAATCTTCGATAGAGATTTGCTTCAATTCATTCATAAAAAATTTAATCTTTTCTTTTAATATTTCAGCTTGTTTTATAGGATGTCTATGAGCACCACCATACGGTTCGGGGATAATATCATCAATAATTTTAAAATTTTTACACTCATTAGATGTTAGCTTCAGAGTTTTTGCTGCTTCCTTAGAAAATTCAGTATTTCGCCATAATATAGAAGCACACCCTTCTGGAGAGATCACTGAATATATTGAATGTTCAAGCATTAATACCCTATCAGCTGTTGCTATTCCTATTGCTCCACCAGAGCCACCTTCTCCAATTATTACTGATATTGTAGGTATTTTTACTTTTAAAAAATTAAGTATTGATGAAGCTATGGATTCTGATTGCCCTCTTTCCTCTGCATCCTTTCCTGGAAATGCACCTGCAGTATCTACAAATGATATTAATGGTAATTTAAATTTTTCTGCTAACTTCAGTAATCTTTGAACTTTTCTATATCCCTCTGGTTTAGCCATCCCAAAGTTGTGTTTAATTCTTGTTTCCATTGTATTCCCTTTTTCAGTGCCAACAAAAAAAACTGAATTACCATCAATTTTTGCCAACCCCCCCACTATTGCATTATCATCAGCATATTTCTTATCTCCGTGTAAAAAAACTATGTCATCAAAAATTTGCTTAGTGTAGTCTAGTGTATGTGGTCTTTCTCCATGACGAGAAACTTGAACTTTTTGCCAAGGATCTAAATTTGAATAAATTTTTTTATATAACTCATCTTTTTCTCTATCTAATTTTTTAATTCTATCATCATTTAATTCTTTATTATTGTTTAATTCATTTAAAATTTTTTCAATTTTTTCTATTTTAGTTTCAAATTCAAAATATTTAATCATATTAAATTAAATTATGAATTTATAATTTTTGAATATCTCTAATATTAAATTTCTAAAGAGTACCCCATCATTATAACTTAGGTACCCTTTAAGTATAAGTTTAAGATGTTCTGGATGTATATCATCCCAATTTTTATCATTTAAAGAAATTATTGAATAAATAAGGAATCTATCATCATTATTATTAACGATACTATTATTAATTTCATTATATAGCAATATTGATGGCATTAATCTTTCATCAAAAATTTTATCTAAGTTAATATTGGTATTAGCTTTTATATCTAAATTCATTACATCTTTTAAAACAAAAAATAATTCTTCATTTTCGTTATTTTGATCATCAATATAATTTTCTAAAGTAAGATTTAGAGAATTTATAAATGAATCTAAGGTATTAGTAGAATATAAATCTAATAAAACTCTTATATAAATACTTTTTGCATCTACCTCCTTTGCATTTTCATATAATTCTATCCATGCAAGTGCTTTTTCAAAATTATTATTAAATATATAGGCAGAAGCTATTTTTGGACCAAAGATTATGTTTTCTGCAGTAGCTTCAATGGAAGCCAACATATTATTTGAAAGTTTATAAGCTATTTCTTCTAGATTGTTTTGTTTTGCAAAATCCCAAAATTGAACTAAGGCATTTAATCTATCATTTGGAAAAATTTGAATATTTACTAATTGAAATAAAAAAGCCATACTCAGCTCTTTATTATTTGTAAAAGAATCTATTGTATTTTTCGAATTATTAAATTGGTCAGAATTAAAATCAGCAGACATATACAATGCCGCTAAACTATCTACAGTAATTAAATTATCTAAAAAACTTTCATTTGCTGCTTTAATTCTTAAGTCAATAGGTGAAGCTTGATTTAATATTATTGGAATTGATAGGTTTTTTTTATCAAGCTCATAAAATTCGTGTGAAAATGGAAGTTCAGCAATCCTTGTCATTGCACTATATAAAAAAATCAATCCTTTATTAATCTCTGAATTTTTAATTTCATTATCAACTATCAATTGATCTTCTGAGTTAGTTATAAGTGAAAACAACTGTTGGTAATAATTGTCTGCATTGTTTTCTGACTCTACTAAAATAGAGTTTAACAGTTTAGCTTCTGATATATTATTATTTAAGATTGAACAGAATATGTCAAGTTTTTCCAAAAAGAAGTAGTCTAATACAATATTTGAATTTAGCTCTTCTCTAAAACTACATGCTTCGTTAAGCTGAAAAGTTGACAAAAGATAATTTATTCTAACACTAGTATAAAAATTAAAATTTTCGTCATTATTTAGTTCATATTTTTCAATTAATTCAAAGGACTTATTAATTTGACCAATAGATTTAAAATAATTTACAATTAAGAAGAGTATTTCTCTATCTTGCTCAATTTCTAAATCTAATTGTAGATTTTCTAAAACTTCAATTATTTCTTTTTGAAGAGATTTAGATCTAATATTTTGAAGATTATCAAAATAATTATTTAAATCCTTTATCTCATTTTTGAAAATAAAATTGTCTTTTATGATTTCAATTTTTTCTACTTCCACTTCGCTAGTAGTAACTTCTTCATCTACTTCATCTGTAATTGTATTTTCAGCTACTTCATTAACGTTATTTTCATTGTTTAGATTTTCTAAAACCATTTGATCTAGGCTCTTACTTTCATGTAAATTAATTACTTCTACTTCACTATTTTCTAACTCATTTGCAGAAATTAAATTAGAAAAAAAAAGCAAGATAATAATAAAAATAAGTTTCATTTAAAATTTAGAGTATATTTTTCTGAAATAATTACTGATGGTGAAGGAATTTCGATCATATAGAGTGCTGCAAACAAGATTATTGTTACTATTGCAAAAAAATATATAATGTATTTGTTTTTCATATATAATATTAAAAAAATGACTAATATATATTTTTACCATTTTTTTAAGTTTTTTCTAATTTCAACTAAAATTTGTCAATAATAAGAAAAAATTAAAATATGTTTAATCTCATCGAAATTAATAAGAAAAATGTTTGTATAATGGGCCTGATGGGCTCTGGAAAATCTATAATTGGAAAAGATTTGAGCAAATATAGTAAATTAAAATATTATGATACTGATAAGGAAATCGAATTAATAACTAAAAAAAGCATAAATGAAATCTTTGAAAAGGATGGAGAGTCATATTTTAGGAAAATTGAAGAAAAAATTTGTCTGAAATTGTTAAAAAAGAATAATTGCATAATATCATTGGGAGGCGGAAGTATAATTAATAAAAATATAAGAAAAGCAATAAATAAAAATTCTTATTCTATTTATTTAGAAGTTAACTTAGATAATTTAGAAAAAAGATTAAAATCATCAAATAAAAGACCCTTACTAAATAAAAATACTAACAATAAAGAAACTTTGAAATATCTCTATAATCAGAGACGAAAGTTTTATGAAAAAGCTGATTTTATTGTAAATAATGATAATGATAAATCAAAAGTATTAGAAAGAATTAAATTTAAACTCAATTCGTATGCAAAAGAAAATAAACATAAATAATAAAAAATTAAAAACTTCAATATTAATAAAAAAAAATTTTATTTCAAAATTTGTTAAAAATATTGCAAAAAGGAATGAAAAAGTTTTTTGTATTATAGATTCAAAAATCAGGAATAATTTAAATATTAATAATAAAAAAAATATTATAATTATTTCCTTTAAGTGTGGAGAAAAAATAAAAACTTTTGATGGATACAAAAATTTAGCTGAAAGATTAATTTTAAAAGATGTGAATAGAAAATCTGCGGTTGTTGCAATCGGAGGAGGTTCATTAGGTGATTTAGTGGGATTTGTTGCTAGTACTTTATTAAGAGGATTAGATTTTTTTCTTATACCTACAACTCTTTTGTCTCAAGTAGATAGCTCAATTGGAGGAAAGAATGGCATTAATACAAGATTTGGAAAAAATTTATTAGGAACCTTCTTTCAACCAAAAGAGGTTTTAATAGATATTTCCGTTTTAAATAGTTTGCCAAGAAAAGAAATTAGATCGGGATATGCAGAAATAATAAAGCATGCTTTAATAAAAGATTATGCATTTTTTAACTGGTTAGAAAAAAATGCAAATAAATTATTAAATTTAAATAAATCTATATTAGAACAAGCAATTTATAAATCGATAATGATAAAGCTTTATTACGTCATAAAAGATGAGAAAGAATTTTTATCCAGCAATAATTCTAGAGCAATGTTAAATTTTGGACACACAATTGGACATGCTATAGAGAGCCACTATAATTATGAAAAATTTAATCATGGAGAGGCAATCTCTATTGGGATGATAACTGAAGCAAAAATATCAAATTATCTCGGTTTATTATCATCTAAAGAATTAGAAAAAATAATAATGCATTTTAAAAAATGTAAACTAAAAATTTACGATAAGATATTGAAGGATAGAAGATTAATAAAAATTTTAGCGAAAGATAAAAAAAATTTTCAAAACAACATCAATTTTTCACTTATAAAACAGATAGGTAGTTCAATTTTTTACAAAAAATTAGATAAATATCAGGTTTATAAAATATTAAAAAATATATAAATGACAAGCATATTTCTTCTCATATTGCTAATAATACTTGTAATTCTTTCAGGTTTTTTATCAGGTTCTGAAACAGCAATTACAGCAACTTCTAAAGCAAGAATTCTTTATAAGAAAAAAAAAGGTAGTAAAAGAGCAGGTTATGTACTTGAACTGCTTAATAAAAAAGACAATGTAATATCGACATTACTACTATCAAACAATTTGGTTAATATTCTAGCATCCTCATTAGCCACAGCATTTTTTTATGACCTTTTTGGAGTAGAAGGTATTTTTTATGCTACTCTAATAATGACAGTTGTTATTGTAATATTTGCTGAAGTTCTACCTAAAACTTATGCTATAAATAGACCAAATAGAACCGCATTATTAATTTCTCCTATTATTTATTATTTAAATAAA
>CACKSM010000022.1 GCA_902602885.1 uncultured Alphaproteobacteria bacterium | reverse complement strand
ATTTGTAATGGATGCCAGATATTAATTAATCTTGGGTTAGTTCCAAGTCTAAATAAAAAAGATCCAGAAGTTGCAATGATTGAAAATAAATCTGGGAGCTATGAGTGTCGATGGGTTGATGTAAAAGTAAATAATAATAAATCACCATGGCTAAAAAATATTAGTATCTTGAACTTGCCTGTCGCCCATCAAGAGGGGCAATTCATGATACCTATTAATCTACTTAAAAGTATCAAAGCTAATAACCTTATTGGCTTACAATACATTAATAACCATAAAAAATTAGCAAAAGGTCAGTTTCCCTTTAATCCTAATGGATCTAAAGATGATATAGCTGCGTTAACAAATCAAAATGGGAATGTTCTTGCAATGATGCCTCACCCAGAAAGAGCATTGTATCATTATCATATTCCTAATTGGCAAAACAATACTTCTAAAAAATTCGGTGATGGGTATAAAATTTTTATAAACGCAAAAAAATTTTTTGCATAAATTATACTGCTATATCTACTATTTTTTTCATAACAGTTGGCATTCTCGAACTAGAATAAGATGATTTCTTTATCCAATTACTTTTTGATAATTTTGCTTTTTTAACATTTCCATAAAAAATTTCTGTTTCTAAATCAAAATGACTAAATGAATATTCAAATGAACCTTTAGATTGTAATTTTGTTTTTATTTTTTGTATTTCTTGATCAGTAGTTAGCAATTTTTTATTTTTAACCCAGACATCATTTGGTACTTCAAGCATAGAGGCCAACATTCCTTTATTTGGTCTACTTCGTACTAGGATTTCATTCTTTTCATTCACAATTACGTAAGCTCTTGTGTACTTTATTGGCTTATTACTTTTCTTTTTTTGTTTTAAAGGAATTTTTTGCTGTAAATTCTTTTTATATGATTGGCAAAATTTATTAATTCCACAAATATTACATTTAGGGTTTCGTGGAAGGCAGATCTCTGATCCGTAATCCATAAAAGACTGAATTAAGTTTGAAGAATATTTATCTGAAATGAATTTTTTTCCCAAATCTTTAAGTTTATTTTTTACTTTATTAATTGGTTTATCGATAGCATGTAACCTAACCAAGATTCTCTCAATATTAGCATCAAGTGGCATGACTGATTTATTATATCCTATTCCAAGAATTGCTTTTGCAGTGTAATCTCCAATACCAGGAAGTTGGATGAGTTCATCATAAGTTTCTGGTATTTTATTTTTAAAATTATTTTTAATTATTTTTGCAGACTTTAATAAATTTCTTGCTCTTGAATAATAACCAAGACCTGACCAGAATTCCAAGATATTTGGCTCTGAAGTTTGCGCTAATTTATTTAGTGAAGGCCATTTTAAAATAAATTCATTAAATTTATTTTTTACGGTATTTACTGTTGTTTGTTGAAGCATATACTCACTTACAAACACAAAGTATGGATGAGGTAAATTTAGATTATTTTTCTTCCGCCATGGTAATTTTCTAGCATTTATAGAATACCATTGAAGTAAAAACTTTATTACTTGTGTTTCGTATTTAAACATATTGCTTTCATATTTAGGTACTATAAATTATTTATGCATATGGACAAAAAAAATTTAAAACGAAAAAGAACATTTGTTCCACAATCCATTGGCGATACTCTGAGGAAGGTAAATAGAAAATTTTCCTCTAAATATAATCGTACAGAATTTGTAATTAACTCCAAATGGCCTGAAATTGCTGGTAGTTATTTTAAAGAATATTCAGAACCGTTAAATGTTTCAAGGGTGCGTGATTTTGAAAATGATTTAGGAGAGACAGTATATAAAAATTATCTAAATGTGAGTGTTGCACCGGCCGCAGCCATTGAGTTTCAACACTTTAAGGACACTATAATTGAAAAAATTAATACTTATTTTGGCTATAAAGCTATAATGGACTTGAGAATTCATCAAAATTACATACCTAAACATACGTATATGAAACAAAGTAAGAATAAACAAATAAACAAAGATGACATAAGATTTGTTGAAGAAAACGTTAAAGAATTTCAAAATTCAGATTTGAAAAAATCGCTATTAAATTTAGGTAATAAAATTACAACTGAGGACAAATGATGAAAATTAGAATTTTATTTATTTCTATTATACTATCACTACTTTTTATTAGTGCCAAAGCAGCTGAAAATTCAATACTAGATGTTAAAGATAATGATTTTTATATTGGAGAAGAAAATGCTCCAATCACAATTATAGAATATGCTTCAATGTCTTGTAGTCACTGTGCAGATTTTCATAATGATACTCTAGCAGAATTAAAAAAAGAGTTTATTGATACTGGTAAAGTTAAGTTTATTTTTCGTGATTTTCCCTTTAATTATCCGGCTCTTGCTGGAAGTATGATTTTAAGATGTGTGCCAGATGAGGTAAGATACGATTATATGAATGGCCTTTATAAGCTTCAAAATAGTTGGGTTAAAAGAGATCATTCCAAAACAAGATCTGAATTATATAAAATTATGCAAAGTGGCGGTATGCAACAAGAAGATTTTGATGCATGTTTAAGTAATGTGGATTTAGAGAATCAATTACTTGAAGGTGTAATGGAAGCGCAAAGAGAATATAAAATAGGCTCCACTCCGTCATTCATAGTTAATGGAGTTTTATATTCCGGGAATAAAAACATAAAAGAGTTTAGACAAATCATCGATAAAATATTATCACAATAGTTGATGATTAATTTTAGGACCCTTAAGGTCAAAGGCTTTAAGTCTTTTGTTGAACCCACAGAAATTTTGATTGAAAATGGCTTAACAGGTATTGTTGGTCCAAACGGATGTGGTAAATCGAATCTTGTAGAGGCTTTTAGGTTTGTTATGGGTGAACTTTCTCCAAAACAAATGAGAGGAAGTGAATTAGACGATGTAATCTTTAATGGAACAGATGATAGACCAGCATGGGATATTGCCGAGGTTACTATAGATTTAGATAATAAAGCAAGAAAAGCACCAAGCATTTTCAATGAAAATGATACCATTGAAGTAACTAGAAGAATTTGGCGAGGTGAAGGTTCAGAATATAGAGTTAATGGCAAGGAGGTGCGATTAAAGGATGTACAATTGCTATTTGCTGATGCAGCAACAGGTGCTCGTTCCACATCGATGGTTAGTCAAGGTAGAGTTGGTGCTATAATCGCTGCTAAGCCTGAGCAAAGAAGAACCTTGCTTGAAGAAGCTGCGGGAATTACAGGTCTGCATTCTAGACGACACGAAGCGGAATTAAGATTAAATGCAACTGAAAATAACTTAGAGCGTGTTAAGGACGTATTAAAAGCACAAGACGAACAACTCACAATATTAAAGAAACAATCAAAACAAGCTGAAAGATATAAGTATATTCAAAAAGATATTACTAAAGCAAGAGCGAGATTATTTTATAAGAAATGGATTGATGAAAAAGATAAATTAAAAAATGCTAATGAAAAAATTCAATCTGAGACAAATGTTATAAATGACCAAACACAAGTTGTAGCACAAATAAATGTTGAATTTGAAAAAGTTCAAGAAAGTCTTCCAAACCTTAGACTCCAAGAAAGTAAGATTGCAGCTGAGCTGCAGAAATATTCTATTAGTTTAGAAAATCAAGAAAAAGAAATTGAAAGAGCAAATATTGCAGTAGATGAAACTAAAGTCCGTATAGAGCAAATTAAAAATGATATAGAAAGAGAGAGGTTTTTATTTGAAGACGCAAAACAAAATCTTGAAAGAGTACAGGAAGAAAAATCAATTCTGTTAAAACAACAAGGTGATCTTTTTATTCAAACTGATGATGATTTAAATACTGAAAATGGCACTAATAAAAAAAATAATAATCCAATAATTGATTATCTAGACTTTGAAGATGGTCTTGAGCAAGCTATTGCTGCAGTTTTTTCAGATGAATTAATTGCATCTATCGATGAAGAACAAAGTATTTTTTGGAGAAAATTGGATGTGGAAGATTCTTCCTTTAGTTCAGAAATTACAAAATTTTCCTCCCTAATCAAAGCTCCAGATAATTTGAAAAAGAAGTTAGAATTTGTTGGATTAATAGAAAATAAAGAAAATATTTTAGAAATTCAAAAAAACTTAAAACCAGGACAAATATTAGTTAGCAAACTAGGAGAAATTTGGAGATGGGATGGATATGTATCTAAAGGTAAACAAAATAATTCTACTAAAGCTATTTTAGAGCAACTAAAAAATAGAAGAATAAAGCAATTGAGTGCAGAAGAAAAACAATGGAATGATATTTCTGCAAAAGCAAATCAAAGAATAGAAGAATTAAATTCAAGGCAAAGTTCATTAATTGGTGAATTATCAAATCTCCAATCCATTCCTGAAGATGTATCAAGTGAAAAATTAAAAATACAAAAATTTATTGATGAAAATAAGATTTCTTACGAGCAAATAGCTGAGCAACTTCGTCAAACTGAGCAAAATTCTAATGAAATCAATAAGAAATTAAAACTAGAGGAAATTAAATTAAATGATTTGAGAGAAGAGAGAATTAGAACTGAAGGTCAAATCAATACTATTAATGAAGCGATTAAATTATTATCTACTCAAGTAAAAGAAAGATTGAGTATAGAGCTAGAAGAACTTTATAATATTGGAGAAATCAATCCAAATAAAGTTTTAGGCGAGACTGATGATTTAGAAAAAAAGTTAGAGAGACTAATTGGAGAGCAAGAACGTTTAGGTGGTGTAAATCTTCTCGCAGAACAAGAGTCAAAAGATTTAGAAGAAAAAGTTAATACGATAAAGAAAGATCAAAGTGACCTTTTAAGTGCAATTGCAAAACTAAGAGAAGCAATTGACTCACTGAATACAGAAGGTAGACAACGCTTACTTGCTGCATATGGAATAGTAAATGAAAATTTTCAAAAGTTATTTACCAGGTTGTTTGGTGGTGGAAAGGCTTATCTAAAGTTTACAGATGAGTCAGATCCTCTTCAAGCTGGTTTAGAAATATTTGCTAGTCCTCCTGGAAAAAAATTACAAAATCTAAATTTACTTTCTGGAGGTGAGCAAGCTCTTACAGCCTTATCATTATTATTTGCTGTATTTTTATCAAACCCAGCTCCAATTTGTGTACTTGATGAGGTTGACGCTCCATTAGATGATACAAATGTTGATAGATTTTGTTCATTAGTGGAGGAAATAGCTAAAACTTCTTCAACAAAATTCTTAGTAATAACTCACCATAGAATGACAATGGCAAGAGTAAATAGATTATTTGGTGTTACTATGCCTGAGAAAGGTGTATCACAATTAGTCTCTGTTGATCTTGAAAAAGCAATTGAGATAAAAGAGCAAGACGCTACAAATGAATTATAAAAATAAAAATTTAGAAGAATTAGGTAAAAAAATTGATGATTTAGATAATCAAAATAAAGAACCTAGTATTAAAAATAAAGAAAGTGGTGCAGGATTTGGTTTTAAAATTAGTACAGAAATTATAGCTGCACTAGTTGTTGGAGTTGGAATTGGGCTTATTGTGGATAATTACTTTAATACTAAACCAATAGGCTTAATTATTTTCTTCATATTTGGCGCATTAGCTGGATTTTTGAACGTTTATCGTGTAATGCGTCGCATTGAAAAGCAAAGGTAATTTTAATATTCAATATCAATTATGGCAGCAAAAGATAGTCCTCTAAAACAGTTCGAAATAGATCCAATATCTAATATTGAACTTGGTGGTTATAACATTTCTTTCACAAATTCATCTTTTGCAATGCTAATTACTGTTTTAGTGATTACTCTATTTTTAACTTTAACAGTGAACACAAGATCAATTATCCCTTCTAGGATGCAGCTTATATCAGAGCTGATGTATAATTTTATTGCTCAGTTACTTTCAGATACAGTTGGAGATAATGGAAAAAGATATTTCCCATTTGTTTTCTCTTTATTTATGTTTGTACTAATTGGAAATATGGTTGGAATGGTACCATATCAATTTACTTTCACGAGTCACATCATTGTTACATTTGCATTAGCAGCAGTTGTATTTATTGGCGTAACTATTCTTGGATTTATTAACCATGGCATTAAATTTTTTACTTTCTTCTATATACCAGGTGTGCCGTTTTACATGCATCCACTGCTTATTCCCATTGAGGTAATTTCTTATTTATCAAGACCTATAAGTTTATCAGTTAGATTATTTGCAAACATGCTGGCTGGTCACACACTACTCAAAGTATTTGCAGGCTTTGTAGTTTCAATGCCGTTTTTTACAGGAGTTTTTCCTTTAGCTTTCATTGTAGCTTTAACAGGATTAGAAATTTTAATTGCTTTTTTGCAAGCATATGTGTTTGCAATACTAACGTGTTTATATATTAACGATGCTTATCATTTACATTAATTTAAAATAGGAGGACTTATGGAAATTGAAGCAGCAAAAGTAATCGGAGCGGGTTTAGCCGTTATCGGTGTTATTGGATCAGGTATTGGAATTGGGAATATATTCTCATCTTTTATTCAAGCAGTTGGAAGAAATCCGGCAGCAAGAGGTGAAGTTTTTACAATGACAATGTTAGGTTTCGCATTAGTTGAAGCGATTGCACTTTTCGCACTAGTTATTGCGTTAGTTATTTTGTTTGGATAGAACTCAATAATTAATTAATGCCTCAATTAAATCCAGAGTTTTTTGTTTCACAGCTCTTTTGGTTAGCTGTATTTTTTACTTTTCTATTTGTATTTTTATGGAGAGTATCACTTCCAAGAATAGCTACAGTTTTAGAGAAAAGACAAAATAAAATAGATGAAAATTTATCTTCAGCAAAAGAGCTTCAGGAACAGGCAATGGAAATTGAAAAAAAAATTAATGATCAGATCAATAAGGCTAAACTAGAAACAGATGAGAAAATTAAAGAAACAATCAATGCTTTACAAGAAAATGTTTCTTCTCAACTTTCTTCACTTGATAAAGATTTAGAAAAAAAAGTTTCTGATGCAGAAAAAGAAATTTTAAAAAGTAAAGATGATCAAATGAAAAATATTAACAATGAAATAGTTAATATTACAAAACTGACTGTTGGAAAAATTACAGATATAGAATTGTCTGACAATGAACTTAATAAAGTTATTGAAACACAAAAAGGTAGTTTTAACTAATGTTTTCTGATCCTCAATTTTGGGTAGCGGTATCTTTTATATTATTTATTGCAGCTATTTTTAATCCAGTACGAAAAATTCTTATATCTAGTTTAGATGCACAAATAAAAGATATAAAAGATAAAATAGATGAAGTTGAGAATTTAAAAAAAGAGGCTCAAAAAGCCTTGGATGAATTAAAAGAAAGAGAAACTAAAGTAGAAAAGGAAATACAACAACTAAAATTGGAATCTGAAAAAAGAATTTCTGAATTGAAAGATATATCTACCTCTAAATTAACTGATCAAATTGAAAAAAGAAAAATATTGGCTGAAAATAAGATTGAACAATTAGTTCGAGATACCAATAACTCTATAAAGAATTATATCTCAAGTGTTGCAATAGAAGCTACGATGAATATTTTGCGTAAAAATCTAAGTAATGACAAAAAATCTTCCTTGATTAAAGAATCAATTATTGAATTTAACTCTGTGCTAAAGAACTAGTAGTAGATTTAGTTATTCCAAAATTTGTCTACAATATCAAGAAATTAATATTAAAAGATTTTCAAAATCTATAGTATTATTAATTTACCAAAATTAATGGTAACAAATTTAAATGACAAAAAAACTTAATATTTTTCTTGCAGGACCCCGAGGGTTTTGTGCTGGAGTAGATAGAGCAATAGAAATGGTTAAGGGTGCTTTAAAAAAATATGGTGCGCCAGTATATGTTCGTCATGAAATAGTTCATAATAAATTTGTTGTTGAAAATCTCAAATCACAAGGAGCTATTTTTGTAGAAGAATTAAATGAGATTGAAGACAAAAGCAGGCCGGTTATCTTTTCTGCACATGGTGTTCCAAAAGCAGTCCCAGAGGAAGCATTAAGTTTAAATTTAGTATATTATGATGCAACATGTCCGCTTGTTAGCAAAATCCATAAAGAAGTTGAAAATTTTGATAAAAAAAATCTGCCAGTAATTTTAATTGGTCATAGAAATCATCCTGAAGTTATTGGAACTATGGGTCAAACAGATAAAAAAATTCATTTAGTAGAAAAAGTTGAAGATGTAAAAAAATTGCCCTTAAACCAAAATGAGGAGATTGCATATGTTACTCAGACAACGCTATCAGTAGATGATACGAAAGATATAATAAAAGAGATAAAATTACATTTTAGCAATGTTATAGAACCAAAAAAAAATGATATTTGTTATGCTACGACAAATAGACAAGAAGCGGTCAAAAAGATAGCGAATCAATGTGATTATTTTTTAGTTATTGGTGCAAGTAACTCATCAAATTCCCTTAGATTAGTTGAAGTAGCAAAAAATTATGGATCAAAAAAAGCTATTTTAGTAGAAGATGTAGATTCCTTAAATTTAAATATATTTCAAGAATCTGAAAATATAGGAATAACAGCAAGTGCATCATCGCCAGAAGTACTTGTTAAAAAACTTCTTGATAATTTGAAAAGAAATTTTGAAATACATATAAATGAAGAATCTTACCAAAAAGAAGATGTATTTTTTAAAGTGCCACAAAAACTAAACGTATAGAAGATGGCAGTCTTTACTAAATTACTTAAAGAAGATATTGAAAACTTTATTTCTGAGTACTCAATTGGAAATTTAGACAGCTTTGAAGAAATTGTAGATGGGATAGAGAACTCAAATTTTAAAATTTTTTGTAATAATCAACCATATATTTTAACAATTTTTGAAAAAAGAGTAACTCAGCAAGAATTACCTTTTTTTATAAATTTAAAAAACTTTTTAAATAAAAATAATTTTAAATGTCCAAAAGCTATCTCAGATAAAAATGGAAAAATTTTAAAAAGAATAAAGAATAAAACAGCTATAATAATATCTTTTCTGGAAGGAAAAAGTATTGAAAAACCTAACTCTGAAATGTGTAGAGAAGTTGGAAAAATGGTTGCTGATTTACACAATCTTACCATAAATTTTGATGAAAAAAGACCTAACAGTTTAGATCTACAGGATTGGAAAGAAATTTACAAAAAGTGCCTTAATAATAAATCCGAAAAGTTTAATGAAACAATGTATTTGTTAAAAAATGAAATAGACTATTTAGAAAATTATTGGCCAACAAATCTTCCTTGTGGAGTCATACATGCTGATTTGTTTAGAGATAATATTTTTTTTAAAAATGAAAAAATTTCTGGAGTAATAGATTTCTATTTTGCATGTTATTATTTTTATATTTATGATTTAGCCATAGTTATTAATGATTGGTGTTTTAGTGAAAATGGACAATACTTTAATAAAGAGAACTGCTTGATAATTCTTGGGGAATATCAAAAGTTGAGAGAATTAAGTGACCTTGAAAAGAAATCGTTAAATATTTTATTAAGAGCTGCTGCTGTTAGAATATTAAGTACGAGAGTGCACGATTATATTTTTCATCCGCCTGATGCAGTAGTTGTTAAAAAAGATCCATTTGAATATTTGAATATTTTAAGATGGCACCAACAGAATGATATTTTTGAATAATGATTAATATTTATACAGATGGCGCATGTTCTGGGAATCCTGGTATAGGTGGATGGGGTGTCGTGATATTAGATAATAATAAAGAAATTTTATTAAATGGTGGTGATCAACACACAACTAATAATAAAATGGAACTTACAGCAGCAATAAAAGCACTGGAATATTTTGAGATAAAAAAAGAATTAATCGTTTATACCGATAGCAAATATGTAAAGGATGGTATTGAATCATGGATTACAAATTGGAAAAAAAATGGATGGAAAACTTCAACAAAAAAAATAGTGAAAAATAAAGAATTATGGATGCAATTAGATAATCTAATTAATAAACATAATGTAACATGGAAGTGGGTTAAAGGACACGCTGGTTTCGAATTTAATGAGAAAGCTGATGAACTAGCAAGGAAATATATTGAAAGTTATATTTAGTTTATTTTTTATATTTCTGTATTGTAAGCAGAGTGCAGCTAATGATTTATGGACTATTGATAAAACTATTTCTAGTATAGAATTTGAAGTTCCAGTTTTGTTTACAAAAAATGTTATCGGTAAATTTAATGAATTTGATGGTTTTGTTTCCTTAGATTTGTCAAATCAAAATAATAATAAAGCTCTTATAAATGTTAGAATTGATAGTTTAGATATAAATTACAAACGATATAAAGATTTAGTTCTTAGTGAAGTTTTTTTTGATGCTAAAAAATATCCTTTAGGTCTTATTGATACAAATAATTTTAAATTTAATTATGAAGACAATAAAATTAATTTAACAGGTGAATTAACAATAAAAGGAAAAAGTCAAAATATTCCTATTAATATTGAAGTAATAAAATTGGCCAGTGAGTTGGTTCAGGTAAAAAGTGAAATATCTTTTTCTAGAAATGACTTTAAGATAGGCACTGGTAATTGGAAGAACACAACAATCCTCAAAGATAAAATAAAGATAAAGGCAAATATTTTTCTTTTTAAAGAATAATTTTCTTTAAAGATATACTTACTAAAAATTAAAATTTTTAGCAATTTTATTATTACTCTTATATAAATCTTTCCAAATTGAATACCTTTGTAATAAAAGATCAATGTTATCTTCATTAGGTTCATAAGTTTTACTTATTTTTATTTCACTAATAATATTTTCTTTATTATCAATAGTATCATCCTGATACATAGCTAATCTTGCAACACCAAGTGCGGCACCAAATTCGCTTTGTTCACAAACACTTAACTTTCTATTTAAAAGTACTGCTAGCAATTCAATCCAAAATGAACTTTTTGAACCACCTCCAACCATAAATATTTTATCAAAGTTATTATTAACTTTCAAAATAGAATTTACTCCATCTAATATTCCAAAACTGACACCTTCAATTACTGCATACTGTAAATCTGTTGCATTTGTAGTTGTTTTTATAGAATGGAGTGAACCTCTAATATGCGGATCATTATGTGGAGTTCTTTCTCCAGACAAATAAGGTAAAAAATATGATGAATTTTTTATAGAATTTTTATCATTATAAAATTGCTCTACATTATTAAGTGTATCAGCAATTGAAGTATTGGTAATAGCACAAATCCAATCTAAACAATTACTTGCACTTAACATAACAGACATTAGGTGCCATTTATTTGGTAAACAATGACAAAAAGAATGTACTGCATCACCAGTATTACTTAAAAAATTTTCAGTGGGAGTAAAAAAAACACCCGAAGTACCAAGAGATATAAATGATTGATTTTTATTTGTTATACCCATACCAGTTGCAGCGGCAGCATTATCACCTGCTCCACCCACAACTTTAACATTATTATTAAAATTAAATTTCTCTTTTAAATCTTTTTTTAAAAATCCTGTCTGCTCATTGCCTTCCACTAGATCTGGCATGTGTTTTTCTTCTAAAAATGAGCAAGATAAAAGCTGATTGGACCATTTTCTTTTTTGGATATCTAGCCATAATGTTCCAGATGCATCTGACATTTCAGAAAAAAATTCACCAGTAAGAACAAATCGTAAATAATCTTTAGGAAGTAAAACTTTAAAAATTTTTTTGAAATTTTCTATTTCATTATTTTTTATCCAATTTATTTTTGGTGCAGTAAAACCAGGCATAGTAATATTTCCTGAAATTGATCGTACATCAAAATTTTGTTTTTCAAATTCTTCACACTCTTGATATGATCTTGTATCGTTCCAGAGAATACATGGCCGAATAACCTTTCCATCCTTATCTATTAACGTAGCTCCATGCATATGACCGGATATTCCTATTGAAATAGTTTGTGAAAATTCTTTTGGTTTTTTTGACTTTAAAGCCTCCAAGCATTCCATTGTTGAGTCAATCCATTCTTGTGGATTTTGTTCACTAAAACCATCTTTAGGGGATTGTACAGTAAGACTTGAATTAGCAGATGCAAGGATGCTTTGATTTTGATCTATTAAAATCATTTTGATTGATGAAGTTCCAAGATCAATTCCAATAAACATAGATTAAATTTATAACATTAATTTTTTAATTGATACAAAGAAATTAAAACTACTTGTAAGAATATCTAAATATAAATATTCCCGATGAAACGATAATGATTGCTCCTATTATTGTAAATATATCAGGGATTTCTCCATACACTAATAAGCCAAAAACTATTCCCCAAACAATTATAGTATAATTATAAGGTGCTAAAATACTTGCTGGTGTTATACTCAATGCTTTAATTTGTAAAAATAACCCAGTACAAAAAAAGATACCCAAAAAAATAAAAAAAATAAAAGAAAAAGAATGTAGAGGTTGCCAGAAAAAAAGTGATAGTACAAATGTAATGATAGCACCTATAAGACCATTGTAAAATAACATAGTTTCATTATCATCATACTTAGCATTTAATCTTGTTGCTATTTGAAATAGTGAATAGAAAAAAGCAGCACATAATGGGATAATTAGATATGGATTAAATATAGTTAGTCCAGGTCGCATGATTAGAATAACTCCACAAAAACTAACACCAATTGCTAACCAAGTAGCTGTATTTATTTTTTCTTTCAAAATAAAATAGGAAAAAACTAAAACTAAAACAGGGGCTAGAGAACCTATTGTATGAGCGTCAGCTAAAGCTAAATACCTAAAGGATAAGACAAAAAAACAAGATTCACATACAGATAAAATACATCTAGTTATTTGTATCTTGTAATTATTTGAAAGATAAAATTTTTTAACTTTATTTTTTTTTGCAATAAAAAAAGAAAAAATAAAACAGAAAGTAAATTTTACAAATAATAATACAAAAACAGAGTGATATTGAACTGCTGTTTTTTGAATTGTATCTAAAATACCAAAAGATAAATAAGTTAAAAGGGTTAAAACTATTCCATAAGTATAGGGATTTGATTTAAAGCTCATTAAAGATTTTTAAAGATATTATTATAAAAATCTTTTTTAATATTCTTATCAGCATCTAAAATTTGCATCATTAAAACAGCTGACAAATTATTTTCTGGATCTGTCAAAAAATAAGTAGCGGCATATCCTGACCATCCAAATTCTCTAACTGGGCCAAACTTATTTTGAGAGGTATTATTCATTAATACTCTAAATCCTAACCCCCATCCATAGCCATCTAGATCATTTTCATAATCTTCATCTTTATTTGTATTAATTGATGTAATTTCAATTGGAAATAACTCTTTATTTAAAGAATTATTTCGCATTAATTCTAAACTTTGAAGATTAATAAGCTCTTTTCCATTTTTATTTTTTCCATCGATAAGCATTGTAGCAAATTTTTCATAATCTTCAGCCGTAGAGAACAAACCATGGCCTCCTCTCGAATAATTTTTATTATTTGTTGGGTACCCGTATAATATTAACTTTCTTTTATCGTAATTTAAATTTGTTAGTTTTAATTTATCATGATTATATTCAAATGTTTCGACTAACTGACTATTACTATTTTCATCAATATAATAATTTGTATTATTCATTTCTAAAGGTAAAAAAATATTTTCATTTAAAACATCAAAGATTTTATCTTTTGTTACAACCTCTATAATTCTCGCTAAAACATCTATAGATATAGAATAATGCCACTTTGAACCAGGTTCATATAAAAGAGGTAATTCAGCAATTTTATTAATCTCTTCCTCCAAACTTGAAGATGGTGAATGAAATAAACTCCTATCCTCATATTCTTTAGCTAAAAAATTATCACAACTATTATACGTAAAGCCTGCTGTATGTTGTAAAAGTTGTCTAACAGTAGGTTTATTTTCTATAACAGTTGTATCGCTTAATTTACTCTCAATGCTACTAAGTTTTTTTAAATTTTTAAAATCAGATAAATGTTTATCTATAGTATCATCAAGGGATAAGAAATTTTTTTCAATCAATTGCATGGCTGCAAAACCAATAATTGGCTTTGTCATTGACCAAATTCTGTAATATGAATTTTTATTAAGTTTATTCGTGAACTCCAAATCTCTGTAACCAATTACTTCATGATAAATATTATTTTTATAATTTATTATCCATTCAGCTCCATTACATCTACCAGCATCAATGTGTTTTTGAAAATCTAATTTAATATTATCCATAACTGGATTAGATTAGACTCTTTATTTTTTCTATTAGTTCTGAATTGATTTTTCTTGGACCTTTATCTAGCCTATTTGTATGTCTTCGTTGTCCAGGTAATCGCACACCATCTAAAGATGTCATTTGTTCAAAAAATTTCTCTGCGTGTTCGTTCCAATTGTTTCCTGCTATAAGTTCAGGAGACAAAGCCATAATAAATTCACCACCTCTTGCAGGACCTCCATCATTATTATCTTCTTCTTTGGCCTCAAAACTAAATAAATCTCCAACTAGACCAGCGGCTAATAACTCAATCATCATTGCTATTGCAGAACCTTTATAATCACCAAAAGTTAGAAGAACTCCTCCATTAGCAATTTGAGATGGATCATCAGTTTTTTCTCCATCTTTATTTAAGCCTGTTCCAAAAGGAACTTTATGACCATCTCGTGCTGCAACCTGAACTTCACCCATTGCCATTGTTGAAGTTGCCATATCGTAAACAACAGGTGTTTTATTTTTTCTTGGCCAAGCAAATGATATTGGATTGGTTCCAAATAATGGTTTTTTTGCACCAGCTGGAGCCACACTTGGTTTATATGCAGTGCAAGCAATTCCAATTAAGTTATTATCAGCCAATGCTTCGGTTTCATGCCATAAAGCAGCAAAATGATGAGTATTAGTTATAGTTAAAAGTCCAACACCATGTTTATTTGTTGTTTTTACCAATTCTGGTAAACCAACTTTTATTGAAACTGGAGCAAAGCCATAATCCCCTTCTACTCGAATTGCGTTTTGTGTAAGATAGTTGTTTTTTGGTCTTGAAACTCCATTTACCTTTTTACTTTTTAGAGAAGCGACATAACCCGGAATTCTAAATAATCCATGAGA
>CACKSM010000021.1 GCA_902602885.1 uncultured Alphaproteobacteria bacterium | reverse complement strand
AGTAAAGATGATCTTGAACTTAAAGAAAATGTTTTTCATAATTTTTCCATTTTAATTGTGCTTCCCTGCATTTTATTTTTAATTATATTTGGTTTAATAGTTGTTTCTGACTCCACTATCACTTTATTAACCGCTGCCGCTTTAGGTGCAGCTGTAGGTATGTCTGGTGGTTCTATCGGCATTACAACAGCACATGAACTTATTCATCGAAAAAATAAATTTATGCGCGGTATTGGAGTATTTTTACTAGTCTTATGTTGCTATGGGCATTTTCGTATAGAACATATTTATGGCCATCATTTAAATGTAGCTACTAAAGAAGATCCTGCTACAGCTAGAAGAGGTGAAAATTTTTATTTTTATTTTATTCGTTGTGTAATCAATAGTGTGATTTCCTCTTGGAATATTGAGAAAAATATTCTTGATAGAAAAAATTTAAATACTTTTAGTTTCCAAAACAGAATGATTCATTATTTTATATTAGAATTATTATTTTTAGTATTTGCTTATTTAATTGCTGGAATTAATGGTTTAGTTTTTGTAATCTTTCATTCTTTTGTTTCCATAATCTTATTGGAGTTAGTAAATTATATTCAGCATTATGGTTTAGAAAGAAAAAAAGAAAATGGAAGGTATGAAAGATTTACAGATTTACATTCTTGGAATAGTCGTCACATCTCTGCTAATTGGTCGACATTTAATTTAGGTCTTCATGCTGAACATCACCAGAGCGCATCAAAGCCCTATCCTCTTTTATCTCAAGAAGAAAAAGCAATAGAGATGCCTGCTAATTACTCCATCATGTTAATTATGGCTTTAATCCCTCCTTTGTGGTTTTTTGTGATGGATAGAAAAATAGATAACTTAAAAACTATTTAATTTAATATGATAGATTTTTTTTCTAAGTTGAAAGATAATCGTATTTTTCAATTTTCTGTTGTTGTAATAATTATATTAAATGCCATTCTAATTGGTGCCACGACATATCAATTAGATCCTATATTTTTAAATACTATTCATTTACTTGATTATGCAATCACTGTTTTCTTTGTTATTGAAATTTTAATTCGCTTTATAGGAGAAAAAGAAAAGAAAAATTTTTTAAAAGATGGTTGGAATGTATTTGATACAATCATTGTGGCAATTTCATTAATTCCAATTCCAAATAATTCTAGTTTTTTAGTTCTACGTCTTCTTCGTATTTTTAGAGTTTTACGATTGATATCTGTTATTCCTGAATTAAAAAAATTATTGAAGCTATTCTTGCTTCAATAAAAAGAGTTTTTTTTGTTAGTCTACTTCTGTTTATCATTCTTTACATTTATGCAACAATGGGATCAATATTATTTGGGGAAGATGATCCAGAAAGATGGGCTGATTTGGGGATTTCTTTAATCACCCTTTTTCAAGTCTTAACGTTATCTAGTTGGGAGAATGTAATGCTGCCTATGCAGTCAATTTACTGGTGGGCATGGATTTACTTTTTCAGCTTTATTTCAATTTGCTCAATTACTATATTGAATTTGGTAATTGCCATACTTGTTGATGTAGTAAATCATCAAAAATAACCTGTAAAAATTACATATATCTTCAAATATTTATACTTATATGCTAATTAATTTTCCGAATTATAGCAGTTGTAGATTACCTGCATTAACAAAACTATGGGGAGGTATAATGTTTGATAAAAAAGACGATAATACAAATTCAACAACTGATGTATTTAGACCTGCTAAGGGATCCGCAAAAGTTGTAATTGGTCATGGTGTAACAATTAATGGTGAAATTAAAAAAGCTGATGAAGTTCAAATTGATGGTGAAGCAGATGTTACTATGAAAACTGATAATGTAGTCATTGGTGCTACTGGAGATTGCAAAGGGAATATAGAAACACATAATGCTGACATTTGGGGAAAGTTTGATGGTGAAATAAAAGCTTCAGGTACTTTAACAATCCAAGAGCAGGGAATCGCTTCTGGGGACATCGAGTATCAAAACTTACAAATTAAGCTTGGTGGTCAAATCAGTGGTGATATTAAAAAATCTGATAAGATCCAACCTATTAAAAAAGATTCAAAGCAATCAGAAAATAATACTTCATTACAAGAAGCAATTAAAAAAGACTAGTAATTATATTTGTTAGTATGAAAGAAAGATTATTTAAACCTCTGCATTGGATTATGTTAATCCTTATCTCTCTTGATTTTATTGATACATCTTATCGAATTACGTATGGATATTTTCAGGTCAAGGGGTTCAACCACCTGTAGGTGATTTTAATGTCCAACTTTCCACTTTGGATTTTATTGTGGGCATAGTTTTTCAATTAGCAATCGCTTACACAATTTATATGTTGTACAGTATGAAAAGAAGTGGTGGTTATTATTTAGTAGGTTTAAATATTCTTTTTGTGATTTACGGATTTGTTATTGGTCCATTTAGCACAGTGCCAGCTGGAGAAGTATTACCTCTTATTGCCGGCTTTATGGTTTTCTATATTATTTTAGTTATTGGAATACCGTATTTGTATTCTGACAAATATGAGTAGTAACTATTAATTCTCTAATTGTAATTGAATTTTAATATTTAAACATTATTTAAAGAATAAACGATTTGACTCTATTGCGGTTTACAAGCAACTAAAATGAGATACGTATAAATTTATCCTCCCATTAAGAAAAATGGTGAGGATATTTTTTTTAGGAGATAATTATGAATTTATGTGTTGTATCCAAAGGATCTTTTACCAAAGAAGATTACATGGAATTATATAATTTTTTTAAAGATGATATAGCCAAATATACAGATGCATTTGATATGGCTTTCGTTAAAGATGGTCATGTAATGATTATGTGTAATGTTACTGATGAAGAAAAATTTTATGCTTTATTTGATGATCCAAAATCAAAAGAATTTGATTCAAAATTTAATAGTATAGATACAGTTTATTCTTTGCAAAAAGTAGAATAGTTATAATCCACCATGAGAAATTAAGAAGTCAGAAATTTTTTCAATTCCGTTATTATTTTTCATTTCACCAAAAATATACGGTAAACCATTTCTGGCTTCATTAACATCTTCTTTCATCTGTTCTAAATCAACATTTACATGTGGAGCAAGGTCAACTTTATTAATTACTAGTAAATCAGACTTCCTAATTGCTGGTGCTTTTTTTCTTGGTATATCGGCACCTTGAGCCACATCAATCATATAAATTGTTAAATCAACTAATTCAGGACTAAAAGTTGCTGCTAAATTGTCACCACCTGATTCAATAAGTATTAATTCGAGATCTGGAAATTTCTTTTTCATTTCATCAACTGCAAGTAGATTAATACTACAATCTTCCCTAATAGCCGTATGTGGACATCCGCCAGTTTCAACACCTTTAATTCTCTCTATAGGTAGTACTTGTGCTTTCATTAAATATTCAGCATCTTCAGTTGTATAAATATCATTTGAAATAACTGCCATAGAAACTTTTTTAGATAGATAACGACATAATGCTTCTGTTAAACTTGTTTTTCCAGTTCCTATTCCACCCCCAATACCAACCTTTAACGGTCCATTTATATTATTCACGTTAAATAAATCCTTGAGTCTAAATTTTCATGCTTAATAGCAAAAATATCACCAATAAAAAAAGTTGTACCTATATCTTTGAGGGTCAGCTTATCTGAATGAGTTAAAAATTCTTGAATTTGATTAATAAAAATAACATTAAGACTTTGCCCATCTTTTTGAGACATTGGTATATGTTTTACACATACATTTATTAAATTAGAAATAAATGATTGTAGATAAAACTTAATTAAATCATCAAACTTAATATCAAAATATAATCCAGCTTTCGCCAAACAATATATAAATGATGTATTTTCAGGTAGAGATAATTCCCAACTATCTTTCATGATTTTACGAAAAGAATTTCCCATATCAATCATTTCTATTTGTCTTTCTTTCGAAGAAGCACTTGCTAAGATTAATTGATTAATTTCCTCACCTTTGTAAATAGACTTCATAAAAATAAAGTCATTTCTTAATGTCCCATAAAATAAAAGAGCATCTAAAAATTCTTTAACATCATTATTATTTTTAATTTTTTTATCATCAATCAGAGCTTCTAATCCATGCGAGTATGCGTAAGAACCAATAGGAAAAGAAGATGAAAACCATACTTGTAATATTTGATGAGGGTCTTTAAATTTTTTCATTTTAATGTTTGTGGCTATGTGTTCTTCCCAAACCATAAGCACCACCTTCAGGTTTAAATTTTTCAAAAACTTTTTTTACATTTCCGTGTAATTTTAGAACCATATCAAGAATTACAGCATCATCTTGAATAAGAATTCTGTTTTCTTCAATTTGACATGGCAGATGTCTATTTCCTATGTGCCATATGATTTGCTTTAAATTATTACCTGTTATTTCAATTAAATTTTCTTCTTTAGATATAACTTTAATTAATTTTCCATTGTCTAATTCAAAATAATGATTTTCATCAACACTGATAGTTTCTTCAAGATTAACTAAAAATTCAGTACCATTATTTGCTATAAGTTTTTTTCTACGAATAAATCTTTCTTCATAAGATAGTGAAATTTCATCAAATACTTCTTTATCATTATTTTGATGAATAATTTTGAATGAAGTATCCATTTTAGTACATAAAATAACGTTGAGCTAAAGGTAGTGTTTTAGCTGGTTCACAAGTTATTAACTCACCATCTGCTAAAACTTCATAAGTTTCTGGATTCACTTCTATTTTTGGACAATAATCATTTAACATCATATCTTTTTTAGAAATTTTTCTAATATTTTTGACTGGCAATAGAGATTTACTTACTCCAGAATTTTTGAATGAATTTTTATCTAGAGAGGTTTTACTTACAAAAGTGACAGTAGATTTTTCTAATGATTTTCCATAAGAAGAAAACATTGGTCTAGAATAAACTGGTTGCGGTGTTGGAATAGAAGCATTTGGATCACCCATTTGTGAACAAGAAATACTTCCACCTTGCAAAACCATTTCAGGTTTAACACCAAAAAAAGCCGTGTCCCAAATAACAATATCAGCACGTTTATTTTTTTCAATACTTCCAATATGATCAGAAATACCATGTGCAATTGCAGGATTAATTGTATATTTAGCAATGTATCTTTTAACTCTTACATTGTCATTATCACCCTGCTCTTCTTTTAATTGTCCTCGTTGAACTTTCATTTTATGTGCTGTTTGCCACGTTCTAATAATAACCTCACCAGCACGACCCATGGCTTGACTATCAGAAGCAATAATTGAAAAAGCACCCATGTCATGTAGTATATCTTCTGCAGCAATTGTTTCTTTTCGAATACGACTTTCAGCAAATGCCACATCTTCAGGTATTGATTTATCTAAGTGATGGCAAACCATTAACATATCTAAATGTTCTTCAACTGTATTAACAGTGTAAGGTCTTGTTGGATTAGTTGAAGAAGGAATAACATATTCTTCACCACAAACTTTTATAATATCAGGTGCGTGACCACCACCAGCCCCTTCAGTATGAAAAGCATGAATTGTTCTTCCATTAATTGCTTTAATTGTACTTTCGACAAATCCACTTTCATTTAATGTATCTGTATGAATCATTACTTGAATGTCATGATTATCAGCTACATTTAAACAATTATCTATTGCTGCTGGAGTTGTGCCCCAATCTTCATGTAATTTTAGTGAACTTGCACCAGCAATTACTTGTTCTTCAAGTGCCTTGGGCAATGAACTGTTTCCTTTTCCTGCAAAAGCTAAGTTCATAGAAAAGGCATCTGCTGATTGTATCATTTTCTCTATATGCCATGGCCCAGGTGTAACTGTAGTAGCTAAAGTACCATGTGCAGGACCAGTTCCTCCTCCTAGCATAGTTGTAATACCTGAGTGAAGTGCATCATCTATTTGCTGAGGACAAATAAAATGGATATGACTGTCAAAACCACCAGCTGTAACAATTTTTCCTTCACCAGCAATTATTTCTGTTCCAGGTCCAATAATAATATTTACGTTTGGCTGTGTGTCTGGGTTACCTGCTTTTCCAATTTCATTAATTAAGCCATCTTTAAGACCAATATCAGCTTTGTAAATTCCATTTACATCTACTATTAAGGCATTTGTTATAACTGTATCAACAGCACCGTCTTTACGAGATACTTGAGATTGTCCCATTCCATCTCTAATAACTTTTCCTCCACCAAATTTTACCTCTTCTCCATATGTTGTTAAATCTTTTTCCACTTCAATAAAGAGTTCAGTGTCAGCAAGTCTGACTTTGTCACCAGTTGTTGGTCCATACATATCAGTATAAGCTTCTCTTTTTATTATTTTCATTTTAATTGACCCATCACCTTCTTATTAAAACCAAATATCATTCTATTTCCTGTTATTGGAATTAATTCTACATCTTTTGATTGACCGGGTTCAAAACGAACAGCTGTACCAGATGGTATATCTAAACGCATACCGTTTGATTTTTCTCTATCAAATTTTAAATATTCATTTGTTTCAGCAAAATGATAATGACTACCAACTTGAATTGGCCGATCTCCACTATTTGAAACTTTTAAAGTTATTGATTGTCTTTCATCGTTCAGATTAATATCACTATTTTGTTTTGTTATTATTTCTCCAGGTTTCATTATCTAATCGGTTTATGCACTGTTACTAATTTTGTTCCATCTGGAAATGTTGCTTCAACCTGTACTTCAGGAATCATGTCTGGAATACCATCCATGCAATCTTCTTTTTTTACTACGTGTGCACCTGTTTCCATTAATTCTGATACCATTTTTCCATCTCTTGCACCTTCTATAACAAAGTCTGTTATCAACGCTATAGCTTCTGGATAATTAAGTTTAACACCTCTTTCTAAACGTTTTCTGGCAACATTAGCCGCCATACTCACCATCAACTTATCTTTTTCTCTAGGTGTTAATTTCATTTATAGATCCCAACTTTTTGGTAGTTTATCATTTATTACATTTTTCATAATAAAATTTAGTGTTTTTTTTAAATCATAATTATCATCCGCTAAGCATCTAATTACAATCTTATCATCAAATTTTGTCATTTCACAATAATGATTTTCTAAATTTTTTGTAACTTTACTTAATTCAGACTCAAGCTGATGAATAATTTCACCAAAAATTATAATTGTTGATAAAGATGATTGATTATTAAATGTAAAATTGTTTTTAAAATTATCAATCATTGATCCTTTTATATTAATTGCTTCAAAATGCTTTATTTTAGAATTCTTAAAAATTTTCCATTGATCAGAAAAAGAAATATTTTTAATTTTTTCAGACATTGCTTTTCTTCCAAAAATTGTAGTTTCACAAAAAATCAAATTAGAATTATTTGATAGATTAATATTTATACTTCTTCTTAATTTTGAATTATCAAATAAAATTAACTCTTTGGGTAACCAATACAAAGTTGAATTATTTAAATTGATATTTATATCTACTTTAGCAGGATCACCTATTCCTGAATAAATCTTTTCAGCGGCTTGCGTACAAATACTTAATTCAGAATTATGAATTGTAGCATTAATTTCAATATTATCATTACAAGTAATTCCTCCTGCAGTGTTAATTAAAACTAATTCTTTACTTTTATTATAATTATTTGGATTTAAAATTTTACAACAACCACTTTGAAAAAATTTTTTAAAATTATTATCAAATAGTTCAATATTAATTTCCCCATTTGACCTTTGAAGTAATTTGTCCATAATTATTAAATTAAGTATAATCGAAACAAAATATATGAAAATGAATATTTGGCGTGCCCGGCATGATTCGAACATGCGACCCCCAGATTAGGAATCTGGTGCTCTATCCTACTGAGCTACGGGCACTCCTAATTTAATTTTTATGATTTAATGTTACTTCACCAGTCTTTGTGTCAACAACATCAAAAGTTTTTTCATTATTACTCATTCTTTTAGCTCTAGCTGCTGAAGCACGCTCCATTGCATCATTATCAGCATATAAAGATACAGCCATTACAGTTGTATCACTTGCGCGAATTTGTAGTAATTGTTGTGCTTCAGGAAATTCACTTGGTGCTTTAGCTGAATAATCTTTAATTGACTCATCAGCATCTTCTTTAGATTTAAAGTTAATAGTTGTTACTCTTGCTACTGTCATTTTTACTCCTTTAATTTATTAAATTATTTAACTGCTCCTTCAGTTAAACCAGATACAAAATATTTTCCAATAAATATAAATAATAATATCACTGGTAAACTTGCAAGAACAGCACCTGATAATAAAAAACCCCAATCAATTTGATATTGACCAACAATTCCAGCTAAACCAACAGGTAAGGTTTTAAGATCATCACCACTGATTAATATTGACGCAAAAAGATATTCTGTCCAAGAAATAATAAAACAAAAAATTGCTACACTCGCTATACCTGGAGCAGCTAGAGGAACAATAATTCTAGAAATTACGATATATCTAGATGCACCATCAATATATGCCGCCTCCTCTATCTCATTAGGTATTAACTTAAAGAAAGCTTTTAACATCCAAACTGCAAATGGTGTGGCAAATAAAACATTAACAACAATCAAAGCAAAATAACTATTAAGTAGATTTACTTTTGCAAACAATAAATAAATAGGTACTAATAGAATTACCCCTGGAAAAGCATAAGTAACTAGAAGTGAATATTCTACAAATTTATTTCCATAAAATTTAAGTTTATGTAAACCATAAGCTGCCGATACAGATAAAATGATAGAAATTATCATAGAAGAAAATGAAACAATCAAACTATTTTTTAAATATATAAAAAAATCTGAGTTAAATAATATTTTATTATAATGCTCTAAAGTAAAAGATCTCGGAATAATAGTTGTAGATGTAGCAATAATTTCTTCAGGGCTTTTAAAAGATGATGTAATTATCCAAAAAAAAGGAAAGAAAAAAATAAGTATTATTAATAATAAAGATAAGCTTAAAAATATAAGTTTGATATTATTTTCTTTAATCATCTTCTTTTGGCGCCATGGATTTGATAAATATTATTGAGAATAGTAATAACAAAAAGCTAGTAACTATTGATAAGGTTGCAGCTTGACTAATTCTAAATTTAGTAAACGCAGTTTCATAAATTAATAACGGTAATGTAGTTGTAGCACTTGATGGTCCGCCCTTCGTGATTAACCATATAATGTCAAATATATTAAATGATAATAATGTACCAACTAGACCTAAAACAAAAAGAACACTTTTAAGGTTTGGAAATGTAATGAAAAGAAATTGTTGAACAAAATTCGCTCCATCAACTTTAGATGCATCATACATTTCCCTATTTATGGAATTAAGCCCAGAAAGAATAATTAATGCTAAAAAAGGACTCCAACGCCATGAGTTTATTAGAACTAAACTTATAAAAGCTTTATTAGGAGAGCTAAAGAAACCCGTTGCTTCATCTAATAATCCAATATCAATTAAAACTGAATTTATTACACCACTACTACTACTTAACATTAATTTCCAAATAACAACAACAACTACTGTTGGAATAATAAATGACAAAATAATCCAATTAGCCATAATTTTTTTACCAGGGAATTTATAGTTAATAGTTAAGGCAATAGTGAATGCAAAAAATGTCTGACAGATTGCATTACCAATTATCCAATAGAAACTATTTAATGAAGCATTTAAAAATTTAGATTTACCAATTAGTTTTATGTAGTTATCAATACCTACAAATTTTCCTGATGTACCAATTATCTTGACATTAAACAAACTTAATTCAAATGCTATATAAATTGGAACTAAAATAATAAGGGAAATCCAAATAACTAATGGAGATACAAACAACCAGCCTTCAATATTATTTTTTTTCACAGAAATTACAGCACCTCTATAAGAGGTGCTGAAAAGTTTTTAATTACTCAATAGCTTCAGTCATTATTTCCATACCTTCACTAACTGCATCTTTTGCACTTTTGCCATCGATTAAAGTTAGTTGAAGAGTTTGAGCTAATAAATTCTGAGCAGATATAGATGATATGCTTGTAAAAGTATTACCATTTGTAAAACCAAATAGACTTCCTCTTGTTGAATTGTCTAACATTGTTTCTACTTGTGATTTATATTTTACAACAACCGGATCATCCCAATAAGTTGAATCTTTACTTCCAGCTTCAGTTATTGGTAAAAATAATCCTGGCTCCATGTTGATGAATCTTCCATAATTTCCAGGCTCCATTAAGAAACTTAGAAACTTTTTAGAAGCTTCCATTTTTGCCTCATCTGCTGTCATTATCATAGCAGAATTTACATATGAAACAGTTCCAGCTCTATGAGCTTTACCATTTGCGTGAGGTATTTGAATTACACCTAGGTCACTAGCATCTCCACCAGCTTGTGAGTCATATGTAGAGATAACAGTAAACTGTAATATCATTGCACAGCCTTTACTTGCAAAACAAGCTTCAGCTTCTCCCCAAGTCCAGTTTGCTGCATCAGGAGCTGAATATTGATATAATTCTTTATAAACATCGTATGCTGCTACAGTTTGAGGATTATCAAATCTTAGAGTACCATCAGAATTATAAATTTCTTCTGCACCTGAGTTAACCATAAAACTATAGATTGTTTGATCAGTATAAAGTTGTTTATTGCCAGGAAGGCCTATTCCATAAACTCCATCTTTAGTCAGAGCTTTAGCAGCTTTCTTTAAATCAGACCAAGTTTTTGGTGGCTCAATTCCAGCCGCTTCAAAATCACTTTTTCTATACCATAGTGATAATCCCATGTTCCATAAAGGAACAGCCCAGGTATGACCATTATAAGTATATTGATCGAGTGCTTTTTGGTAAAAACCATATTTTGAATCTAACTCTGCAACAAAATCCTCAACTGGTTGTGCTGCGCCCATATCGGCGAGTATGGGAGTAAAATCTGGAATACCAACTAATATTTCTGGTGCAGTTCCAGCAGCAACTGATGCAGGAGCTTTAGCATAAATTTCACCCCAGTTTTGAACTTCTTGTGTTACATTAATATCTGGATTTGCAGAATTAAATTCATCTATTAATGTTTGAATTCTATCTACTCTATGCGGAACACCTTCCATATGCCAAAAAGTAACATTTGTTACAGCATAAGCATTCAAAGAAAATAGAATTGTAATAAAAAATAGTAATATTTTATTCATTTTTCCTCACTTAATTTATGATTAATATTTTAATATCAATATACTAATATTATCAACTAAATTTAAGTCTTTCACCAAATATTATTCAATGACTCTCTTAATTTTTTATATTTTTGATATTTATTATTAAGATATTTGGATTGTTTTCTTTGGGGTGTGTAAATTTGACCAATATTTTGGTGATCATTAATTAAATTTTTTAAATCTTTTTTACGCAAGCAACTATCAATTAAAAATGAAATACCTAGCGCACCTAGTTCGGAATTAGTTAAAATTTTAACTTTAATATTTAAAACATTTGAAATTAATTGAGGTAAAATTTTACTTTTTGATGCACCTCCTGCAAGATAAAGACTGTCGTTAGTTTTAATTTTATTTGCATAACAATCTTTAATAGATAATGCTAAACCTTCATAACAAGCAGTCATAATATCAAAATTATTATGATGTGGTAATATTCCAAAAATTTCAGCTTTAGAATTTAAATTTACAAATGGAGATATAGAGCCTCCATAGTTTATGTAAGGAAGAAATATTAATGAATTTTCTGGATAATTAAAAGTTAAATATTTTTTTTCAAAATTCTTAATTATGCTAATTTTATCAGAATACTTTTTAGAATTTTTGTAAAAATTATCAATAACCCAATCAATATTAGTTGTTCCTGCTACGTTTATTTTAGTTTCTAACCATGTATTATTTAAGGAAGCAAAAAATAATCCTGAACCATCTTTAGAGATTTTTGAATTATTTTTAACTATAATATTATGACATGTCGTACCAATTATACTTATTTTTTTATTATGGTTAATTCCTCCAGCTCCTAAAATAGAAGCTATTACGTCACCACATCCTATAATAACAGGTGTACCAACTTTTAAACTTGTTAATCTTGATGCGCTTTTAGTAACGTATCCACCTAATTCATTTGATTTTTTTATTTTTGGGAATAGTTTAAAATATTTTGTATTTAAATTAAAAATTTTGAAAATTTTTTTTGATAATTTTTTATTTTTTATATCTCCTGGATATACTGAAACTTCTGTTTCATCATTATTTATATTCCCTGTTAATTTAAATCTTAACCAATCTTTACAAGTTAATATATATTTAATTTTTTTTAAATTTTCTTTTTCAAATTTAGTCATCCACTTAAGAATAGGTATAGTACACCCGTATTGTGCGATAGAGCCTGTAATTTTATAAATTAGATCAAATATTTTTTTATTAGTGAAAACTTTTTGACTTCTTGTGTCGTTCCACAAAATTGCATTTCTTACTGGTTTATTTGTATTATTGATAGACCAAAATCCGACCATATTTCCAGTTATGCCTAAACCAACAATTGATTGAGACTGAATTTTAGTTTTTTTTATTAAAAGTTTAATACACTTTGCTGTAAGTAACCAAAATTTTTCCATTTCAATTTCAGATTTACCAAATTTATCAGTTACTACTGGATTTTTTACACTATAAGAATTTATTTGTTTGAAATTTGTATTGAAAATTACAGTCTTTATTACTGAAGTCCCAGCGTCAATTGCAAGATAATATTTCAAATGTTATCTCTTAAATTTACAGCCATGAATAACCAACACAAACCAAAGCTATTATTAAAAAAAAATTCATAACTCTTTTTCTGTTTTTAATCTGCTGATCATTTAGTTCTTTATTTCTAGAAAGATAATATACGAAGCATCCAATTGCAAAAGCTACAAACCCTCCAATATAAGCATACCATTGTAACTCAGTCATTTATTTAATTTATATATTATTATATAATAATTTATAATTATTTTTATTATGCCATACAAAGCTCACCCAAAAAGATATCAAAAATTAACATACAGAAGATGTGGAAATAGTGGCTTACTTTTACCACCTATAACACTCGGTCTTTGGCATAATTTTGGAGGACATAAATCTATGCCTGCTGAATCTAAAAAAATGCTTTTTAGAGCTTTTGATAGAGGAGTAACACATTTTGATTTGGCTAATAACTATGGACCACCCTACGGTTCAGCTGAAGCTAATTTTGGTAAAGTTATGAAATCAGAATTAAGTAAATATAGAGATGAATTAATTATTTCAACTAAAGCTGGATACGATATGTGGCCTGGGCCATATGGAGAATGGGGTTCAAAAAAATACTTAACTGCTAGCCTTGATCAAAGTTTGAAAAGAATGAAGCTAGAATATGTAGATATTTTTTATTCTCATCGTTTTGATCCCTTAACACCATTAGAAGAAACAGCAGATGCATTAGCTCAAGCAATTACAAGTGGCAAGGCTTTATATGTAGGAATTTCTTCTTATAGTTCAAAACAAACAATTAAAATGAATAAGTTATTAAAAGAAAAAGGGGTTAGTTGTTTAATTCATCAACCATCTTACTCCATGATAAATAGATGGGTGGAAAAAGATTTATTATCTACATTAAAAAAATTAGGTATAGGATGTATTGCATTCTCTCCTCTCGCACAAGGAATGTTATCGGGAAAATATTTAAAAAACATACCTAAAGTATCAAGGATTTCAGATAATTCATCTCTTGATAAAAAAATGATTACAAAAAGTTATTTAGTTAAAATTAAAGAGTTAACAAAAATTGCAAATAAAAGAGGGCAATCTTTACCTCAAATGGCACTTTCTTGGATACTTCGTCACCCGACTATGACATCAGCTCTAATTGGTGCAAGAACAGTAAAGCAATTAGACGAGTGTTTAGATAGTCAAAATAATCTAGCTTTTAGTAATTCTGAATTAAAAGAAATAGATAAATATGCAAAAGAAGAAAAAATTAATCTGTGGGCTAAATCAAGTACAGATTAATATTTAATGAAATTCAATATTTTAATCACTGACTTTTTAATAAAAGATTTTGTTCATGTTTATAAAAAAGATTTCAATGTTGATTGTTTGTGGAAATTAAAAAAAAATATAAATTACAATCAATATCAAGGAATTGTTGTTACAGGAGGTTTTAGTACAAATAAGCAATTTTTAAAAAATTTTAAAAATTTAAAAATTGTTTCTGTTTTTGGTGTAGGTTATGATGGTGTTGATCTAAATTTTTGTAAAAAAAATAATATCGTGGTGACTAATACACCAAAAGTTTTAACTAAAGATGTGGCAGATTTAGCATTAGGGTTAATGATAAGTTTATCGAGAAAGATTTATGATAGTCATAAGTTCGTAATTGAAAATAAATGGACAGAAAAACCTTTTCCCTTAACAAGAAGTTTATCAGACAAAATAGTGGGAATAGTTGGTCTAGGAGAAATTGGTAAAGCTTTTTCCAAAAGAGCTAAATCTTTATCTATGGAGGTGGTTTACACTGGGCCTAATAAAAAAAAATCTAAATTTAAATTCTACAAAAATTTAAATGAAATGGTTAAAAAAGTTGATTACTTAGTGCTTACTTGTATTGGGGGTAAATCTACCAAAAACCTTATAAACAAAAAAATTTTTAATAGTATGAAAAAATCTAGCATGATAATCAATGTTTCAAGAGGTTCCGTGATAAATCAAGATGATTTAATATATTCACTTCAAAATAAAAAAATTGCAGGAGCAGCTCTTGATGTGTTTTATGATGAGCCAGAAATTAATTATAAACTAAAAAAATTAAAAAATATTCTTCTTTCTCCACATAATGCAAGTGCAACATTGGAAACAAGAAATAAAATGGCATCATTAAGTAAAGAAAATATTAAAGACTTATTAATAAGGAAACGTAAAAAAAACTTTATAATTTAGAATTTCTAATCGTATAAAGAAACATAAGAAATAAAATTATCCATATTATTGATATGGCTTGAGTATTTGTAGTAATGCTAAAAATCTCAGAAGTATATCCTACAATTGCAGGGCCAATTAGTAATCCTAAAAAACCAATTGTTGAAAGATTTGCTGCCGCAGTATTTATATTATCCGTTGTTTT
>CACKSM010000020.1 GCA_902602885.1 uncultured Alphaproteobacteria bacterium | reverse complement strand
CACACGAAAGGTTGAAGTTACCAATTTTAGGAATTTGTAAATCTAATAAAATTGTATTTTTTTTTATAGATAACTCGTAATAACGTCCAATTTGCTTAGTTATTTCACCTCCTGATATAGATTTTATTGAATAAACTAATGAGAAACACAATTTTAAATTTGGATCTACTAATTTATCATCAAGAATAATTTTTAATTTATTTTCATTTGTAAAAGATATATTAATTTGATTAGTCATAACTAGTAATTATATGAGTTTTAAAGATATATTTAATATAGACGCAGAAGTAAAGGAAAGTGCTCATGCAAGAGTAAATTTAATTGGTGAACATACCGATTATACTGGTGGATACGTCATGCCTACACTTTTATCTTTTAAAAATACCATTGAGATATCTCAAAGTAATTCTAATGAATTCACAGTTTATTCTCAACATTTTAAAGAGAAAAAAACATTCAATGATTTCAAAAAATCAATCAACAATGAGTGGGTTGATTATATAAAAGGTTGTTTGCATATTTTTTTTGATGAAAATAAGATTTCATCTAGATTTTTAAACATTTTTATTTCATCTGATATACCTTTAGAAAGAGGTATTTCATCATCTTCAGCATTGTGTGTTGCTACACTAAAAGCACTTAATACTTTTTTTGAAACAAAAATCAAAGATCCAGAAATTGCAAAATTAGCAAAGAAAGTAGAATTCAACTATATAGGTGTTTCTGGTGGAATAATGGATCAAATGGTTTCTTCTATTGGTATTCATGGCAAAGCATTTTTTATGAATTGTAAGAATTTAGAATACGAACTTATTAATTTTCCAGAAAATTGGAAATTTTGTTTGATTGACTCTGAAGTACAACGAAATTTAAGAGATAGCTCTTATAATGAAAGATTTGCTGAACTCCAAGAGGCTGAAAAAAAACTTGGTGTAGAATATTTAGGTGAAGTTAAAAAAGAAAATTTTCAAAAAAATAAATTTAACAATAATACTATATCAAAAAGAGCAAAGCATGTAGTTTTTGAAAATGATAGAGTGATTAATGCAAAAAAAAATTTAATAGAAAATAATATTCAAGAGTTTGGAAAATTAATGAATGAAAGTCACGTATCATATTCTAAAGATTTTGAAGCATCTACTTTAGATGTTGATTTAATTGTTCAGAGATCGGTTGAATGTGGTGCTCTAGGCGCAAGATTGACTGGCGGTGGATTTGGTGGTTTTACAGTTTCATTAATTGAAAGAAATAATTTTAGTAATTGGTATAGTAAAATATTAAATTTTTATCCTGCTGAAAAGATCTTCGAAGTCAATTAAGGTTTTAATAACCTTCTAAGCTTACCCTCAGTGACATCATGATCGATATAACATCCTTGTAGATGTCTAAAACCAGTATTTGGATCAAATTTAGTTCTTCCATGTAATAATCTCAGGTTATCAAACATTGCAATCATTCCTTTAGATAATCTAAATTTAATTTTGAAATCATCAGAGTTACAAAGTTTGAACATATATTTTCTAGCCTTATAAAAAAGATCAAGATTATTTTCCTCTAATAATGGAACATAATCAAGTCTTCCACTAAATCGTATTTGTCTAAAGTTATTATTATGGTCTAATTCAATTAATTTTGCTTCATCAACTAAAATAGTATCAATATCTGTAAATTTAAAAGTAACATTAGTTTCAGTTAATACTTTATAAAATTCAGGTTGGTTATGTTTTAAAAAATTTGCAACACTAAAACCATCAACTAAACTTGAGTCTCCTCCTGTAGATTCATTAGCAATACAATGAAGTAATTGAATTCCAGGAACAGGCTTTCTATATGGGTTATCTGAATGTGAAGTTAACTCTAATGCAGTATAGGCAAGATCATTTGGATTTGGTTTTGAGACAACGTTAAATAATTTTCCAAAATTTGTTGCTCGAACTGGGCCTAATTTTTCAGCAAAATTTATAACTTCATCTTCTTCTGCTTTTGTATTTTCGATTATTACATAACCATATTGATAAAATACTTTAAGCATATTGATAAGTTCCTTTTTATTCTCAAAGATTTTATTATTATCAAAAATTTCCAAATTTTGTTCACTGACATTCCATATTTTTTTTTCAGGTATGACATCAATATTATTGATTTCATTATAAAGATCATCGATATTAAAAGATCCTTTTGCTCCATCACTAAATTCAACATTTAATATATTTTGGTTAACATTATGAGAATTTATAAATAGATTATCATCTAAGAGGCTTGGTTCATATAAACGTTGTAGATTATTTTGGTCTACAAATTCACTCCCATTTAATCTTTCACGAAGCCAAATACTGTGAAGTTTAAACTCTGATAATTTTCCTTCATTAATATAAATTATTTTTTTTCCCATTTTTAGTTTATTAATTAATATTTAAATTTGTGTAAATTATAAATTATAGTTAAAAATTAAAAAATAGTTGAGAAATAAATGATTAATTATTCTCCTAGTAGAGAATCATCCAAAACTCTAGTTTCATATGCTGAATAAGAGTGCCAGCCATGCACTGTTTGATCAAAATCAATTACACTACCTGTCATTAATCCAGATTCTTCTGAGCACATAAAAGCTAATCCCTTTGCTACATCGATAGGCTTAATCAATCTGTTAAAAGGAACTTTTTTTTCTTCATCTTGCAACCAATTAGGATTTTTTTTATGAACTCTTGTTTGAATATCATGTTCAGCAGGAGTGTCTGTCCATCCAATATTTAAGGCATTTACTCTTATTTGATAGCTAGCGACAGAATTTGCAATATTTTTTGTCATTGTAGCTAAAGCAGCTTTTGAACCACTATAAGCAACAATAAATGGCATACCACTATACATTGCCATAGATAATACATTTGCAATTGTTCCTTTGTTCTTATCTCTAATCATTATTTTAATTGTCTCTTGCATTAATATGAAAGGTGCACGGGTATTAATATTATAATTATTTTCATAATTTTCTAGAGTAGCACTTAGAATTGTTCCTCTTTCTGTGTATCCTGCAACATTAATTAAAGAATTTATTGTTCCAAATTTTTTATCAGTCTCCAAAACAATTTTTTTGCAATCATCAACATTTTTAAGGTCTGCTTTTATATACAAACACTCAGTGCCTAATTTTTCAATCTGATTTTTAACTTCAAGACCTTTATTTTCTTGTCTCCCACAAATTGTAATTGCTTTAGCACCTCTGCTAGCTAATAATCTCGCTGTTTCAGCGCCACTACCTTGTGTACTACCTGTAACTATAATGACCTTATCTTTAAATTGTTCATTCATAGAATTTATCTATAACTAAAATTTTGGTTTTACAACTTTATTTAATTTTACTGATTTAGTTGCTGAATTAGCAAGAATTAAAGCATTCTTTCCATCCTCAAAAGTGACTGATGTATTTTTTTTATTTTTTATTGATTTAATAAATTGATCTAATTGTATTTGATAAGCATCTTTGTATCTTTCGATAAAAAAATTTTTAATAGGTTTTTTTGCAAATGACAAATTTTGATTATAGTAATTGATATCATTATTAGGAACATTATCAGAAATTAACATTCCATTACTTCCAAATACTTCGAGTCTTTGATCATAACCATAGACGGCTCTTCTTGAATTATTTATATGAACTAAAACACCTTTTTTTGATTTCATAAAACACATAGTTGTGTCATAATCATTGGTAACCTTAAAATCATTTGAGACATTTACAGAACCTTGTGCAAAAACTTCTACAATTGGATCATTATTAAGAATAAATCGTGCCAAATCAAAATCATGTATTGAACAATCTCTAAAAATTCCACCCGATTGTTTTAAATAATCAATACCAGGTGGAGAAGGGTCTCTACTTGTGATTACAATCATTTCAATTTTCCCAATTTTTCCTGATTGAACCTCAATTTGTACTTTATTATGATTAGGATCAAATCTACGATTAAAACCAATTTGAATAGTTGGTTTATATTTTTTAATTTTTTGCCAACATTTATTTACTTTATTTATATCTAAATCAATTGGCTTTTCACATAATATAGCTTTATTACATTCTGCTCCAAGAGAAATATAGTTTGTATGAGTCGGGGTGGCAGAAGCAATTAAAATAGCATTTATTTGATCTGAAGAAATTGCTTCCTTTGCAGTCTTTGCAACTTCACAACTATATTTTTTTGCAATTTTTTTAGCAGAGCTTGTATCAATGTCATAAACGTATTTGAGGCTCGCTTCTGGATGATCATTTATGATTGACGCATGTAATTTGCCAATTCTTCCTGTTCCTAATAAGGCAAAATTAATCATTTTAGATTTTTATCCACTTTGAATTTAAATTAGAAGATTTTTTTGCTGCATAAATAAATTTAATACCAGCTACACCATCATCAATTGTTGGAAATGAAAATTTTTTATTTTTATTATGAATCTGATCAGCAAATTCTGAATAAATATTTGCAAAAGCTTCAAAAAAACCTTCTGGGTGACCAGCAGCAATTCTTGAAGATGATAGTGAAAATTTAGATACTAATTTACTTGCTCTTGTTATAACTTTCATTGGTTTATCTAGTTCTGTAAACTTTAGATTATTTGGATCATCCTGTAACCATTCTATTGAACCTTTTGTTCCATACACTCTAATTTTTAGACCATTTTCTCCACCAGTAGCAGCAGACGATACCCAGATTATACCTCTTGCCTTATTTCGCATTCTTAATAATACAAAAGCATTATCATCAACTGAAATTTCTGAGGATAATGAATTTACTTCTGCTGATATTTCTTTTGCTTCTAATCCAGTAACATATCTCAACAAATGATACGCGTGAGTTCCAATTTCAGATAATATCATTGAGGGTCCAGATTGTTTTTTATCTAGTCTCCATTTTAATGTTCTTTTTTCATCTTTCTTTTTTACTCCGACTGTATAACCTTGGGGGTACTCAACATTTATTAAATTGATTTTTCCTAATTGATGATTTGAAATAATATTTTTTGCCTCTCGTAACATTGGATAGCTTGAGTAATTGTGTGTTAATGCAAATACAATTTTATTTTTTAAAATTACTTTTTTTAATTTAACAGCATCCTCAACTGTTGCGGTTAAAGGCTTGTCACAAATAATATGTATTCCTTTTTCAATAAATGCTTTTGCTATCTTATAATGATCACCCGATGGAGTCATTATTCCAAGCGCTTGAATACCATCATTTCTTTTTGACTCAGCGGATGCCATAGACTTATAATCATTGTAACAACGATCATCGGCTAATCCTAATGAAGAACCAAAAGATTTAGATTTTTTTTTATCTTTAGAAAATATTCCAGCAACGAATTCAAATTTATTATCAAATCTTGCTGATAACCTATGTGTGTATCCAATAAATGAATTAGGACCCCCACCAATAAAACCAATTCTAATTTTATTTTTATTATTTAAAGTATCATTTCTAAGTAAGTCTAATCTACCAAAAGCAATTTTGGATTTTTTTTTCATTAATTAACTATGCCACCATCAATTACATAATTTTGTGCGGTACAACCAGAACTTTGATCAGATGCAAAAAACAAAACTGGCTTTGATATATCTTCAGGCATAAGCATTCTCTTAATACATTGTCTCTCAAGTTGAGTTTTTTTAATTTCAGGAGTAAGCCATAATTTTTTTTGCCTCTCCGTAATGATCCAGCCAGGAACAATACAATTTACTCTTATGTTATAGACACCTAAATCTCTTGCTAAAGTTCTTGTTAAACCCATAATAGCAGATTTTGCAGTGGTATATCCAGGCATACCGCCTTGAGAAATCATCCATGAAAAACTTCCTATATTTATAACAGAACCTTTGCCTAAATCTTTCATGTCTTTATAGACAGCTTGAGTTGCAAAAAAATAATGTCTCAAATTAATATTCATTCTATCATCCCAATATTCAGGGGTGACACTATCTAGATCATGTCTCTCATCATTTGCTGCATTATTTACCAGAATTGAAATTGGCCCAATTTCTTTTTTTACTTTTTCTAATGCACTTTTAAGTTGTTCTATATTTTTTAAATCACATTTTACAAATAGACTATCAATATCATATTTGATTTTAATTTTTTTTGATAACTCGTTACCTAACTCATCATTTATATCTAAAAATGCAACTTTTGATTTTTGAGAGGCAAATTGTTCAACAATACTTTCCCCAATTCCTGAGGCACCCCCTGTAATAAGCACTACTCTATCTTTTAGTGATGGATAAGTTGCGATTTCGTTCATGATTATTTATGATATATTAATCTAATTTATGTTTAACATAATCAAATTAAATGAAAAAGATAATATTGGAATTGCCCCAATGGATATTCCTCAGAATATTAATATAAATTATGGAATTAAATCTATAAATAATATTCCTTATGGCCATAAAATTTCTTTAAAAAAAATTAAAAGTGGTGATTTTATTTTTAAGTATGGTCAGATAATAGGAATCTCTAATAAAAATATAGAACCTGGTGAACATGTACATTCCCATAATATGGGATATAGTGAATTCAAAAGAGAATATATCCGTAAAGATATTAGAAATGATATTAATAAAAGTAAAAAAACAGAATACTTTAAAGGCTTTAAAAGGAATAATGGATCATCAGGTACTAGGAATTATATAGGTTTAATTAGTACAGTTAATTGTTCAGCAACAGTTGTTAAAAAAATATCTGATAAAATAAATAATTATTTAAAAGATAATAATTTTGAAAACATTGATGGGGCAGTTTGTTTAAAACATTCATCAGGTTGTGGGATGAATACTTCTGGATACGCCATGAATGTATTTAACAGAACTATTGAAGGTTTTAAAATTCATCCTAATTTTGGAAAAGTTTTTGTTATTGGACTTGGATGCGAATGTGCCCAAATAAGTTTGTACAACAATGATCAGGAAAAAAGAAATATTGAATATTTGAATATTCAAGATGAAGGTGGAACAAATGAAATAATAACGAAAGTAACTTCAAAAATTATTAATCAACTAAATGAAATTAATAGTATTTCTAGAACAAATATACCCATCTCAGAACTAACAGTTGCTTTGCAATGTGGTGGTTCAGATTCGTATTCTGGGATAACTGCAAATCCTGCACTAGGCTTTGCTTCAGATATGATTATTGATCATGGTGGAACAACATTACTATCAGAGACTCCAGAAATATATGGAGCAGAACATTTATTATTTGAAAAATCATCAAACGAAAAAAATATAGAAAAACTAAATAAACAAATTGAATGGTGGAAAAAATATGTTGCTAGCAACGATAGCACATTAGATAATAATCCAAGTCCTGGTAATAAAAAAGGAGGTTTAACTACAATTCTGGAAAAATCATTAGGTGCAGTATCCAAAGCTGGAAATAGAAATATGGTTGATGTTCTCGATTATGCTGAACAGGTAAAAACCAAAGGTTTTAACTTTATGAATTCTCCAGGTTATGATCCTGTATCTGTAACTGGTCAAGTTGCCTCTGGCGCTAATGTTATTTGTTTTACTACTGGTCGAGGTTCGTGCTTTGGATTTAAACCCACTCCAAGTATTAAAATAGCAACAAATACAAATATGTATAATAAACTTAGTGAAGATATGGACATCAATGCTGGTACTATTATGGATAACGTTGCAAGCGTAAATGAAGTTGGCAAAGAAATATTTGATAAAATAATTTCAGTTGCATCGGGTGAAAAATCAAAGAGTGAAATGAATGATTATGGTGATGATGAATTTAATCCTTGGATAATTGGAGCAACGCTATAAATTTATAAATCACCTTTAAAGGCGTTAATATACATTTTTAAAAAATCTTCTGCGTTAACTGGTATAGGATTTGTAGTTGTTGATGGATCATTAAAAGCCATTAAACTCATTTTTTTTAAATTTTTGTCATCATCAATTATTTCACTTAAAGTATGAGGAATATTTAAATTAGATCTAAGCTCTAAAATCCAATCCATAAAATTATTAAATGTTGCTGATTTTAAATTTATATATCTTGAAATATCAATAATTTTTTCTTCAATTCCTTTTTTATTATATTGTAAAACATATGGCATAAATACAGCATTGGTTAATCCATGATGTGTATTATAAATTGCACCAACAGGATGACTTAAAGAATGGATAGCACCTAAACCCTTTTGAAAAGCTATTGAGCCCATAGATGAAGATGCTAGCATATGCGATCTAGCTTCTAGATTTGATCCATCTTTAAAAGCAAGAACAAGATTATTTTTTACTAATCTAATGCCCTCTAATGCAATACCTTGCGAATAAGGATGAAAAATATTCGACAAATATGCTTCTAAGCAATGAGCTAGCGCATCCATTCCTGTAAAGGCTGTTAGATTTGTAGGAAGTGGAATTGTCAAATTTGGATCAAGGATAACAATTGATGGAAGCATTTTTGGATGGAAAATTATTTTTTTTTCTTGTGTTTGTTCGTTAGTAAAGACTGACGCTCTTCCAGTTTCAGAACCTGTTCCAGCTGTAGTAGGTAGAGCAATTATAGGAAAAATTGAATCTGCATTAGCTCTAGTCCACCAGTCACCAATATCTTCAAAATCCCAGATTGGTCTCTCTTGCTTGGCCATGAATGAAATTGCCTTTCCTGTATCCATACCCGAGCCTCCACCAACAGCTATTACTCCATCATGTTTATTTTCATTAAATGCTTTAACACCATCTTCAACATTCTTACCTGTAGGATTTGATTTAACATCACTATAAACAATTGCCTGTTTATCTAAACAATCATTTAACTTATTAATAATGTTTGTTTTTAAAATTCCATTATCAGTAACAATTAATGGTTTTTGAATATTTAATTCTTCACAGGCTTTTTGTATTTCTTTTATTCTATCAACACCAAACCAGATTGTAGTAGGATAATTCCAATTAATATTTTCCATAATCTTAAATATTTCTTATATGATAGCTTTTAGCTCTTGTTAAATGATCAAATCCTAGAACAGATAAAGTAACGCCAATTCCAGTATCTTTTACACCGGTCCATGCTAAGCCGGGATCTAAATAATCACATCTATTCATAAAAAAAGTTCCTGTCTCAACATTTTTTCCAAAATTTTCTGCAAAAGACTTATCATTTGTCCAAATACTTGCTGTTAACCCATAAGAACTATCATTCATTAGAGATAAAGCTTCATTTTCATTTTCTACTTTCATTATTCCAACTGAAGGACCAAATATTTCTTCCATCATATATTTCATCGAATGATCGACATTAATGAGTGCACTTGGGCTTACATAACAATTATTACCATCATCTAAATTAAATTTTTTGTTATCTATAATATTCTTTCCACCTTGACTAATTGCGTTGTTAACTTCAGATCTAATATAATTTGCAGCAGATTGCTTCACTACTGGGCCTAAATTTGTCTCCATCTCTAGTGGATTTCCTAAAATATATTTCTCAGTTACATCTTTAAATTTTTCAACAAATGTATTGTATATTTTTTTATCAACATAAATTCTTTCGATACCACAACAAGATTGACCAGAATTGAAGTATGATCCATCAACTAAATTTTCAACAGCATGATCTAAGTCACAATCAGCTCTAACATAAGCAGGATCTTTTCCACCTAATTCTAGACCGGCTCCAATAAATCTAGTGCCTATAGATTTTTTTATTTGTTTTCCGCCACTTACAGAACCTGTAAATAAAACATGATTAATTCTTGAATCTGAAATTATTCTTGATGTTTGATCATGATCTAAATGTAAATACTGAAAAATATTTTTTGGTAATAAAGATTGTTTAGCTGCCTCATATAATTCTTCAGCACAGAGTGGAGTTTGAGAAGAATGTTTTAATATAACTGCATTACCTGCAAGTAAACTTGGTACAATTGAATTAACAGAAGTGTTGAAAGGATAATTCCATGGTGCAATTACAAATATAGTCCCTAGTGGTTCTTTGTTTATATAATTATCAAATTCATCATTTCTAATTGATACAACTCTTGATAGTGCTCTATCAGCATTTTCAATCATATAACGAGCTCTTTCTTCAAAACCTTGCATCTCTCCTGGGCACTGTGCTATAGGTCTGCCTATTTGCTTACATAAATTACTAGAAACATCCTTATTTTTTAAAAATATTTCTACAAAATTTAAAACTGACTTTTTTCTTTCTTCTAGAGATATATTTTTCCAATGCTCTCTAACAGAATGGGAATTACTGAGACTTTTTTCAATATCTTCTTCTGTTGCATATTCTCTTTTAACTAAAACGGAGTTGTCTATTGGAGTAATAGTCTCAAACATTTATTAAACTTAGCCTCGTTCGAAATATCTTCGTAATTGCCAATCATTAACTGAACCATCATAATCTTTTTGCTCCCATTCAGCAGCATGGATATAATGATCAAGTACATCTTGTGGAAATATCTCTTTTAAAAATTTAGATTTTTTAGCAAGCTGGATTGCTTCGTTAAGTGTTTTAGGAACTTCATTTACTTTTTTCTCATATATATTCCCTGAATAAGGTTTATCTAATTTAAGTTTATTTTTAATACCGTATAACCCAGCACCAACTAAAGCTGCAAAAGAAAGATAAGGATTAACATCTGCTCCTGGGACTCGACATTCAATTCTTATGGATGATCCATGACCAGCTAGTCTAAACCCAGCAGTACGATTATCAATGCCCCAAACAGATTTTGTAGGAGCAAATGATCCATCTTGAAATCTTTTATAAGAATTAATATTTGGTGCTAAAAAAATTGAAATATCTGGTAATAATTTAATTTGTCCCGCAAGATAACTTTTAAAAATATCAGACATTCCATATTTATCCTTAGAGTTATAAAAAATATTTTTCTTTGTTTTCTTATCGAATAAAGAGTTATGAATATGACATGAACTTCCACAAACTTCTTTGTTATATTTAGCCATAAAGGTTACGGCTTTGTTATGTTTATAAGCAATTTCTTTTGTCGCATTTTTAATTAAAATATGATTGTCAGCCATGTTTAATGCATCGGAAAAAACAACATTGATTTCTTCTTGTCCTGGAGCTGCTTCACCCTTTGAACATTCTACATATATTCCACTATCTAGAAGAGAATTCCTTAATTCCTGCATCACATCCTCTTCTTTCGTAGTTTGGAAAATCATATAATCTTCAATATACCAAGAAGACTCTTTAAGTTTTGTATAATTATTATTATGAATTTCTTCATAAGTTTGATTAAAAAGAAAAAATTCTAATTCTGAACCAACCATAGATTGAAATCCCATTTTGTCTGCCTTAGCTAAAACATCTTTTAATATCTGTCTTGTTGAATGAATAAGTGGTTTTTTACCTGAATGGTCTAAACAATCACATATTACTATAGCTGTTTTATTTAACCAATTTGCTATCTTTATCGTTTTGAGATCTGGAATTACAGTCATATCACCATAACCCGTTTCCCATGAAGAAGATTTATATCCGGGTACAGTAAACATATCCATATCGACGGTATAGAGATAATCGCACATATGCGTTTCTTTATAGACATAATCAATAAAAGCTTTTCCAGTAACTCTTTTACCATTTAGTCTACCTTGCATATCTGATACGCAAACTAAAACTGTATCTATTTCTTTTTTTGTTATTAGTTTTTTTAACTGATTAAATGTAATACTCATGTTTCTTAATATTAAATTTGTATCATTTTCATATCCTAAATGATAAAGAATGAAACAAAAATAATTGGTTAAAAAACGCAGAAAATGGAAAAATATAAGAATTTTGTAAATAATAAATGGATTGAAAGTGAGTCCAAAGAAACAATAAAGGTTGACGATCCTTCAAATGGTAAAATCATTGGCGAAATTTCATGTGCAAAAAAAAATGAAGTTGATCTTGCGGTTGAAGCAGCTAAAAATTCTTATAACAGCAGAGTACTTGTTGATATGCCTTTACTTTCAAGAGCGAAACTAATGAGAAAAATTGCAGAAGAGACAAGAAAGGTTTCAAAAGAAGGTGGTGAGCTTCTTTGTTATGAAAATGGAAAAAATATAGCTTCAGCAATTAAAGAATTCAATGATGTAGCAGATATGTTTGATTATTATGCAGGCTTAACAGATAAACTTGAGGGTAAAACAATACCTGTTGCAAAAAATGTTTTTGATTACACAGTTTTAGAACCATTTGGTGTATCAGCACATGTTGTGCCATGGAATTTTCCATTATCAATGATTGGAAGATCACTGTCATGTTCTTTTGCTACAGGAAATTCAACAATTATAAAAACTGCAGAATTAACTCCTTTATCCGCAACAATTTTTGCTAAAGCAATACAAAATGCTGGTGTTCCAGAAGGACTAATCAACATAATTTGTGGATATGGAAATGAAGCAGGGTCTTATCTTGTATCTCATGAAGATGTAAATCACGTAGTCTTTACGGGTTCGGTCGCAACTGGAAAAAAGATACTTCATGCTTGTGCAGACAAAGCTATTCCTGCTGTAGTTGAATTAGGCGGTAAGTCAGCTGGTATTGTTTACCCTGATGCTGATTTAAATGAAGTTCTAGAAAGTGCACGTTCAGGAATTTTTAGTGTTGCTGGTCAAATATGTACAGCGATGTCTAGATTGGTAGTTCATAAATCAATTAAAGATGAATTAATAGATAAGCTTGTTGATATGAGTAAATCTTTAAAAATTGGACCTGGTATAGAAAAAGATACAGACCTAACTCCAGTTATATCTGAAAATCAGCTTCAAAAAGTTGAAGGTTATGCAAGATCAGGAATCCAAGAAGGAGCAGAAGCAGCATATGGTGGAAAAAGATTAGAACGTGAAGGATATTTTATGGAACCAACAGTTCTAAACAATGTTAAACAAAATATGACTGTAGCCAGAGAAGAAATTTTTGGTCCAGTACTATCAATTCTTGAATATGAAGATCAAGAAGAAGCAATTGATATTGCGAATGATACTGATTATGGTTTAGGTGCTGGAGTTTTTACAAAAGATCTTAAAAAAGCATCTTGGACTGCAAGCAAATTAGAAGCTGGTCAAGTATATGTAAACAAATGGTTTACCGGAAATCATGCAACTCCTTTTGGAGGTTATAAACAATCAGGATATAGCCGTGAAAAAGGAGTAGATGGACTTAAATCTTATCTTCAAGTTAAAAATGTTGGAATTAGTTTAGGTTAAAATCGGTTAGGAGAATAAGCGCTAATATCTATATTTGGCAATTGATCTTTTGATAAACTATCAATAATTTTTCCTGTAACAGCTCCTAAAGTCCAGCCAATATGTTGATGTCCAAATGCATAAATGACATTATTATTTTTGCGAGACTTTCCAATAACAGGTAATGAGTCTGGTAAGGTAGGCCTTCTCCCCATCCATGTTGATCTTACTTCTCTCAATTGAGGTAAAACCTTTCTTGATTGTCTTTCTATCATTTCAAGACGTTTTTGATTAGGCGGTTTACTTAAACCAGCTATTTCAACTGTACCAGCAGCTCTTATACCATCATGAATTTGTATTAAATAAAATCCAGATTCAGACCAAGCAACGGGACGATTTATTAATTTCTCATCAGTTTCAAATAAAAGGTGATATCCTCTTTCGGTATCAAGAGGGAATTTATCTCCAAGCTTATTTGCAATTTCATTGGACCAAGCACCAGCACTTACAATTATTTTATCAAAATAAAGTTTTTTATTTTCTAAAAATAATTCAATATTTTTTTCTTTCTGCGTTAAATTTTTTATATTTTGATTTATGTAAATACCACCTAATCCTAAAAACTTTTCAAAAATTTTAGTACTTATTGCTAATGGATTTGTTGTGTGTCTGGATCCAGTAAAGACTTGCCCAGAATAATAAACATCAGCTAAATTTGGTTCTAATTCTTTAACTTCATCTTTATTTAAATTTCTTACTTTAACGTTATTATTTTTTCTAATAATGTTTGCGTATTCATAATTTTCATAAGATTTTTTTGAATCAAAAAGATAAAGATTTTCTTCATAGCTAATATATTCTTTTACATTTACATCTTGAAAAATTTCATCGTAAGATATTTGTGAGTTTTTTAATAGGTTGGTAAGGGAGCTTGCTATTTCATTAACTTTTTCTTTTTTACAGTTTTTTAAAAAATTTATTGCCCAAGGCAAGTTCTTTAAAATATAAAAAAAATCAACTGCCAAAGGTCCATCTTTTCTTAAGAGCATTGATGGTATATCCCATATCAATCCAGGATAATTAACAGGAACATTTGCATAGTCTGCAAAAGTACAAGCATGCCCAAAACTTGTCATTGAGCCAGGCTGCTCCCTATCAATTAAAGTTACATTAAATCCAGATTTTTTTAAAAAATATGCGCTACATATTCCAACTATGCCAGCACCAATAACAGCAATGTTCTTCACTGTTCTATCGAGCTTTAATACCTCTGAGTTTTTCAGACCTTCTTCTAAGTAGCTCAACTGTAGTTAATAAAAATATAGAAAGAAGCACTAAGCACGTAGCCATACATAAAATAACAGGGCTAATTTCTTGCCGTATTCCGGCCCACATTTGTTTTGGAATAGTTAACTGATCAATACTTGCCATAAACATAACTATTACAACTTCATCAAAAGATGTAATAAAAGCAAATAAAGCTCCTGATATAATACCTGGTAAAATCAACGGCATAATGACTTTAAAAAATGTTCTCATTGGTTTAGCGCCTAAGCTTTGTGCTGCCTTTACCATATTCATGTCGAAACCAACTAATGTTGCAGTTACAGTGATTACTACAAAAGGTGTAGCAAGCGCAACATGTGCAAGAATTACACCTGTGAAAGTATAAACAAGATTTATTCTTGCATAGAAGAAGAACATTCCTGCAGCTGTTATAATTAGTGGAACAATCATTGGTGAAATTAATATTGCCATTATCAAACCTTTATATGGCATATGTGGTCTACTTAAACCAAGAGCTGCCAGTGTTCCTAAAGCTGTAGCAATAACAGTTGCAATAATACCAATATAAAAACTATTTACTGTACCAACCATCCACTTTGTTGAACATGGAACTGTAGATGAAACGACGTCAGCACTACAATCACCAATCATATTTTTATACCATCTTATCGACCAAGCTTCAGGATCAGGAGGCCAAGCCAGCATTCCTTCTGTAAAAACCATAAAAGGTGAAACGCTGAAAGATATTGGAATAATTGCAAATAGTGGTGCTATTAAAAAGAAGAAAACTACAGTGCAAAAAAATAAATAAAAGTAATAGTATGTTCTTTGAACCGGAGTTGCGTAACTTGGAAGAGCCATTCTATTATCCTAACTTTATATTGTCTATTCCGACAATTTTATTGTAAAGCCAATAGAAGATTAGCATTATACCAAGAAGTATTCCTCCAAGAGCAGCACATAATCCCCAATTGAGTGTAGTTTTTAAATGGTATGCTATCCAACTTCCAATTAATTTACCATCTTTTCCCCCAACTAATTCAGGTGTGATAAAATATCCAATAGCAAGAACAAATACTAGTAAACCGCCAGCACTTATTCCAGGAATAGTTTGTGGCAAGTAAACACGCCAAAATGCCATTGCAGGTTTAGCGCCTAAGTTTTGAGCTGCTCTCATATGACTTTTTGGAATTACTCTCATTACGCTGTACAAAGGTAAAATCATAAATGGCAATAAAATTTGCGTCATAGCAATTAATGTACCTGCTTCATTGTAAACCATTTGTATTCTCCCATCATCAGATATAACTCCTAGCCAAACTAAAATTCCATTTATAACACCATTTTGCTGAAGCATTACTATCCATGCAGTTGTTCTCACCAGTAAGGAGGTCCAAAAAGGTAGTAATACAAAAATCATCAAAAGATTACTGTATCTGAGCGGTAAGTTAGCTAATAAATGAGCGACTGGAAAACCAAGAATTAAGCAGAAAATTGTCACATAGATACTTACCTTAAAAGTTCTAAGCCATGTTTTCACATACATTCTTCTTTTTTCTTCTTGAAGAACAACTTCTCCATCTTCATCAAATGTTCTATCCAGAGCGTTCCAATAATAAATTGATGATCTATCATTTACCATTTGATTAAAAGAGTACCAGTAAGTTGGATCTCCCCATA
>CACKSM010000019.1 GCA_902602885.1 uncultured Alphaproteobacteria bacterium | reverse complement strand
CTCTCAAACAAAAACTATCCGTGATTTAAATTTAAAAATACAAAATGACACAAGGGTGGAATTCTCTCTTCTGCCTTTATCTGATGGATTATCGTTTATAAGAAAGAAATAACAAAGACTTGAATTAAACACAATCATCCCCACATAATAATTGTCAGTATGCCATTGTGGGTGCTGGCAAAATAAACTTGCTTAATAAAGGAGTTATTATGACTAGAAACCTATCCGTTTGGAATTCTCTAAGACCATTCTCTGTTGGATTTGACTCAATTTTTGATGAATTTGATAGAATGTTGGAGTCTACGGAAAGATACAATACAAATTATCCACCTTACAATATTCATAGAGTTGATGAGCATAACTATAAAATTGAAGTTGCTCTCGCTGGATATAGTAAAGAAGATATTGAGATTGAATTAAAAGAAAACAACCTAACTGTTAGAAATAAACCTAAAGAAAAAGTGGTTAATGAAAATGGTAATGGTGTAATCCATAAAGGAATCTCAACAAGACAGTTTGAAAGATCGTTCACAATTTCAGAAGACATCAAAGTTAAAGATGCTGAATTGAAGAATGGACTTTTAGCAATTGATTTGGAGAGAATTATTCCAGAAGAAAAAAAAGCTAGACTAATTTCAATAAAGTAGTTTTGGATAGGGGCCCAAAGTGGCCCCAACATTTTTAACTTTAAATTTAGAATAAATCTAATTTTATGAATTTTAACAACACTGATATTAAAAAAAAATTCATATAGATCTACATTCGTATTCTGATAATTTTTAATAAGATTCTTAATCATAGAACGTGGAGATATTTATTATCTCCACAAAAAAAAGAAGGTTATATGAAAATTATTTTTAGATTACTATTGATACTAATTGCATCTACCATTTCACTAAACTTATTTGCCAAAGAGGTTAATGTTTATTCTTACAGGCAGCCAATTTTAATAGATCCTTTCTTTGAGGAATTTACAAAATTGACTGGCATAAAGGTAAATGTTTTACATGCAAAAAAAGGATTGCTAGAAAGAGTTTTAGCTGAAGGTGAAGATACACCTGCTGACTTGGTATTAACAGTTGATATAGCAAGGTTAAGCCAATTTGTTGAAAAGGATATTTTGCAATCAATTAACTCAGATATTTTGAATATGAATATTCCAAATCATTTAAGAGACAGTAATAATAAATGGTTTGCACTTTCAAAGAGAGCTAGAATTGTTGCAATATCAAAAGAAAGAGTATCTCCAGACTCAATTAAAAGAATAGAAGATTTATCTGATCCAAAATGGAAGGGTAAAATTTGTACAAGACCTGGCAGCCATGACTACAATAGATCACTTTTAGCTTCAATAATTGCTGCAAATGGAGAAGTTATAGCTGAAGAATGGGCAGCAGGCATCGTTGCAAATTTAGCACGAAAACCTGAAGGTAATGATAGAGCTCAAGCAAAAGCAATTTATGAAGGTGTTTGTGACATTGCTGTAATGAATACCTATTATTTTGGAAAAATGAAATTTAATGAAAAGAATCCAGAACAAAAAGAATGGGCTAACTCAATAGAGTTAGTTTTTACTAACCAAGAAGACAGAGGTAATCACATAAATGTTGCTGGTGGAGGTGTAATTAAATACTCTAAAAATAAAGACAACGCGATCGCACTACTTGAATTTTTGACTCAACCAAAAGCTCAAGTCCTCTACAGTTCTATAAACTATGAATATCCGGTTAATCCAGATATGCAATTAACTGATGAGTTAAAATCATGGGGTGAATTTAAAGAAGATAAACTGCCTGTTGAAAAACTAGCAGAACTTGCTCCCATAGCTCAGAAAATCATTGATAGAGTAGGCTGGTAAATTATAGGTTAACTGTTTTGATAAATTTTAATTTATGGTCTAATTCTGTGGCGATAATTGCTTTAGTAATTATCGCCCCTATTTTTTCAATATTTTATTACGCGATCTTAGGTGATACATCACTATGGCCACATCTATTTTCTACTGTTTTGCCCAGGTATCTTACCAATACAATAATTCTAATGTTTGGTGTTGGAGGATTAAGTTTAGTTTTTGGTTTGACTACTGCTTGGATAGTGACAAGATATAATTTTTTTGGGAAAAAATTTTTTGAATGGATGTTATTATTACCAGCTGCTGTCCCAGCTTATATTATTGCCTATACTTATACCGATTTTTTTGAATATGCTGGTCCTCTTCAATCATTGCTAAGAGACATATTTGGTTGGACGAGCTCAAAAGATTATTGGTTTCCAAATGTTCGATCAATGGGAGGTGCAATTTTGGTAATGTCTTCTGTTTTGTATCCATACGTATATTTAATGACTAGAGCATCATTTATAACGACACCTATATCTTTTTTTCAAACTAGTTCTATTTACGGAAGGAATTCCTTCTTCAATGTTGCTATTCCATTTGGTCGTCCAGGTATAATTGCTGGCTTAGCCTTAGTACTAATGGAAACAATTTCTGATTTTGGGACAGTTGATTATTTTGCAATTGAAACATTAACCTTAGGCGTATTTAATGTTTGGCTAGGGATGAATAGTCTATCTGGCGCATCACAGATTTCTAGTATTTTATTTATGATTGTTATAGTACTTTTAACTTTAGAGTATTTGGGTAGGCGTAGCAGAAAATTTCATGAAAAATATAGTGGTGCATCTTACACACCAACCCAAACAGTTTCTGGTGTTAAAAATTCTTTATTGTTTTTAATTTGCCTAATACCTTTAAGTCTTGGTTTTATAATACCTGTTTCAATTTTATTGAATTTTGTAATTAAAGGTTATTCCATAATAAATTTTATTGAAATTTTTCAAATAACACTTTCAAGCATATCCTTAGCATTTATTTCTTCATCATTCATTATGTTGCTCTCCTTATTAATGATTATAGTTGGAGCATATAAATCAAATAATTTCCAAAAAATTTTAATATTTTTTGCTTCTTCTGGTTATGCTTTTCCAGGAACAATTCTTGCTGTTGGAATAGTTGTATTTGTTGGGTGGCTTAATGATTTAATTTATTTTCGTATGAGTTATGCTGTTGGCGGATTTATAATTTTATTATTTGCGTATAGTATAAGATTTTTAGCTGTTGGTAATGGAGCAATTACATCAGGTATTTCAAGAATTCATCCAAACTTATTAGATGCATCAAGAACAATGGGTGTTAGCTTTTTCAAAAGTATAAGAAAAATTATATTACCCTTGCTGTATACAAATTTACTAGTTGGAGGAATATTAGTTTTCGTAGACATCTTAAAAGAACTTCCAATAACACTTTTATTAAGACCATTTAATTTTGAGACACTAGCAACCTATGTTTATCAATATGCCTCTGATGAAATGTTGGAGGAGTCAGCATTTGCAGCTCTAATTATAGTTATTGCTGGATTAGGACCGGTAATTTTTCTTAACAGAACAATTACTAAATCAATAAAAAACTAAAACTTAATTCTTAAATATATAAGCCTGATCATTATCAATTTCTATCTCGACTGCAGACGATTGTTTTGGATTAAAGTCAGCAGGCATGTGGCTATGAACATGAACAACTTCATTATTATTATCTAACACAGATAAATGGATAAAACTAAATGAACCCATTAATTTTGACGCCATAACGGTTCCCTTAATTCCATTAACTGGTGTTGGTTGTTTGTTGAGTTTTATACCTTGAGGTCTTATGTGTACTACAACTTTCTCACCTTCTAAATTTCCAGGGGTTTTAATTTTCCCAACCGGTGTGTAAATGTGAGATTCTTTAACAACACCTTCAAATTTATTTGTTTCACCAAAAAAACCTGTAACATATGAATTTTTTGGATTGTTATAGAGATCATTCGGAGTTCCTGACTGTACAATCGAACCTGATTTATCAAAAATATTTATATGATTTGAGATAAACATTGCTTCAAAAGGATCATGAGTGACTATAATTACCGATACATTTGATTTTTGTAATAGATGCAGCGTATCATCCCTCACTTCTTCCCGAAGGCTTAAATCTAAACTTGAAAAAGGCTCATCTAATAAAAGTAAATCGGGTTGTGAAATTATAGATCGTGCAAGTGCAACTCTTTGTTGTTCACCACCACTTAACTCGTGTGGGTATTTATCTAGTGAATTAGGTAATTTTATCAATTCAATAATTTCATCAACATTATTAGTTGAATTTTTAGCGTTAGTTGGAAATCTCAAATTTTCTTTTACTGTCAAATGTGGGAATAAAGCGTAATCTTGAAATAAAAAACCAATTTTTCTTTTTTCTGTAGGTAAGTGTTTTGCAGTACTACTTACTTCTTCACCATTAATAATAATTTTACCTGACTGTACTTTTTCAAGACCTGCTATGAGTTTTAATAAAGTAGTTTTTCCACTACCTGACGGTCCCAAAATACAAGAGATACTATCTTTATTGAGATTAAAATTAATATTATTTAAAATTTTTTTATTATTAATCGAATGAGTAAGATCTTTAACTTCAACAGCAATCATAAAATACCTATTACACTAAAATTAAACTTGGGGAAATTTATCTAAAATTTCACTTTCCCATTCAAGAAACTTTTTTGATCTATTATCAGGACTTGGATGTGATCCCATAAATTCAGGCACCCTCCCTTCTTGACCCGCCATCATTCTTTGCCATAATTTAGCAGGTTCTTTAATATTAAATCCAGCAAGATTCATAAATCCCATGCCTAAGTAATCGGCTTCACTTTCCATCTTTCTACTAAATGGAAGAAAAATACCATACTTTACAACGGAGTTGTAAACATTACCTCCTACATTTCCTACTCTAAAAGATTTATTAAGAAGTTCTGCATATTTACTTCGCGATATTCCAATTGTTGCCATTTGCATCATAGATGCTTGAGTTAATTTTTCTACTGTGTGTCTAGCAAATGCATGTGCAATTTCATGACCCATAACTGCAGCAATCCCGTCATCATTTTTACAAACAGGAAGTATACCAGTATAGAAAGCAATTTTACCACCAGGCATACACCATGCATTTTTTGTATCAGATTCAATTAGAGCAAATTGCCAGTTAAAATTTTCTACAGGATTTTTTTCACGCTTATTAATATAAAATGTATCTAGAGAGGTATAAATTTCCTTTCCGATTTCTTCAATTTTTTTTGATTCATCTGTGTTATCTAAAAGAATTTTATCTTCTTTAGCCTTTAATAAAAATCTTGAATATGTTTTATCAACTTCTTGATTAAGAGCTCTTTCATTAGGATAAATCTTTGGAAGACCTGCTACACCACCCCCCATTAAAATTATAGGTAGGTTGCTATCATATAAATTAAGTTGACTTCGATTTGTTAATGGTACTTGTGTACAAGAAGGTAAAATCAAAGAACCACATAAAGAGCAACTAGCGCCAAAAACAAAGCTTCTTCTGTTTATTCTTGCTTCCATACTATTATTATATAGGTATTTTTTTTATATGAATATTTTTAATTCAGTCAAAAAAGCAGAAATCCATGTTCATTTAGAGGCAACTATAACGCCAACTTTATGTAAAAAATTTGCCAAACGAAACAACTATGAAATAGCTGAAGAAATGTTTGGTTCAAAGTACGCATACCAATGGGATGATTTTTATGATTTTATAAAAAAATATGACATTGTTACTTCTGTCATACATACACCAGAAGATTATTTTGAATTAACGTATGAATATCTAAAAGATTGTGCAGCTAACAATGTTCTTTATGTCGAAGCGATGATTTCCTCAACTCATGCTAAAGAAAAAGGCATGACTTACCATTCATTTATTGAAGGAGTCTATGAAGCTTCTAAAAAAGCTGAAGAGGATTTTGGAATTGTTTCACGTTATATAATGAATGGGATCAGACATTTAGGACCAGAGTCAGTACAAGGAACTGCGGAGGAAGTTTTAAATAATCCTCATCCTTGTTTAGTTGGTTTTGGTTTGGCTGGGGATGAGCTTCATTTTCCTCCAAACTTATTTGTTGAAACATTTGATATGTTAAAAAAAGAAAACTTTCCAATTACGGTTCATGCAGGTGAATGGGATGGTCCTGTAAATATAAGGAATGCTATTAATCTTCTCCATCCAACAAGATTAGGCCACGGAGTTCGATCAATAGAGGATCCTGATTTAGTCAAAGAAATAATTGAGAAAGATATTATTCTAGAAACTTGTCCAACAAGCAATATTGCAACTAAAATTTACAAAGATTATGTAGATCATCCTGTGAAAACATTATTTGATCAAGGAGTAAAAGTAACAGTCAATTCTGATGATCCTCCTTTTTTTAATGCTACGATAAACGGTGAATACAAAGTCATGGAAGATTTAGGTTTAAATGAAAAGGAGCTAACTTCCCTTACTCATAATGCTATAAAATATTCTTTTTGCGATGATGAAAATAAAAATAAATTATTAGCTAAATTAAACTAGATAATTTTACTAAAGGTCTTGCACCATAATGAGAAATAATTTCTGCTGCAGCAACTGATGCATAATTACCGCATTCATCCATTGCTTTACCTTTAGAATAACCAAATAAAAAACCAGCTGCAAATAAATCTCCAGCTCCAGTTGTATCCACAACTTTTTCTACTTTTTTTGCAGCAACTTCAGTGATGTCATTACCAGAAACAATAACTGATCCACTACTTCCTTTAGTAATAGCAGCAATTATATTTAATGATTTTGCATACTCTAGACCTTCTTCAAAACTTTCTGTTTGTGCCATTGCTTTGATTTCATCTTCGTTAGCAAAAAGAATATCAACATTCTCAGTTATTAATTCTTTAAAAGAATCTCTGTGTCTATCAACACAAAAAAGATCAGATAAAGTAAATGCAATTTTTTGATTATCAGCTTTGCAAATATCCACCATTTTTTTCATAGCCTTTTTTGCATTCTCATTGTCCCACAAGTAGCCTTCCAAATATGCAATTTTATGATTTTTAATATCATCCTCTTTTATATCTTCAGGACCTATTAATGTTCCAGCACCAAGAAAAGTACACATTGTTCTAGTTCCATCTTCTTCAACAAAAATTGTACAACATCCAGTTGAAATATCAGGAGATGTAAATCCCAATGGAAATTTTAGTCCTTCCCGGATCATATCTTTTTGAAGGTATACTCCAATTTCATCATTTTTAATTTTTCCAATAAAACTTCCATTACCGCCAAAAGAGGTAATACCAAACATGGAGTTACCAAGGGAACCTCCGCCTGCCATTTCTCTGATGGAATAACTTTCATGCAAATTATTTTTTAAGTTTTCATCAATAAGATTCATAGAATCTCTATTAATTTCATGCTTTTCAATTTCACTTTGATTGGAAGGAATTATGGCATCTACCATAGCATTTCCAATTCCAACTACATCTAATTTATCACTCATTTTTGTTTAATTATTATAGGTACTAATTGTACTATAATGACCCCAACAAATATTGCAAGACATCCAAGTATTTTTTGTGTGTCTAAAATTTGATTTAAAAGTATCCAACCTGCTATTGCAGCAAAGACTGACTCCATTGATAAAATAATAGCAGCTGGAGCAGGATTAGCTTTATGTTGAGCAATAATTTGAAGTGTATATCCAATACCAGCGGAAAAAATACCCGTATATAAAATTTCAAACCATTCAATTTGCATATTGGAGAGCTTTGGTTCCTCCCACATAAAAGCTAAGATCATAGATAAAATAAAAACAATAAAGTACTGAATACTTCCAAATAAAAAAGGACTGTTGAGTTCTTTCATAAAAATATCAATACAAATAATATGTAGAGCAAAAAATAAAGCAGCAATAAACAAGAGTGAATCTGATTGTTGAATTTCAACTGATTGATTAGAAGATAAAAGATATGATCCGTATAAACAAAGTAAAATAGCAATCCAGATAATCCAGTGTACCTGTTTTTTAATTATGAATCTTGAAATTATACCAACAAAAGGAACATAAAGAGTGCTGAGAAAAGCAGCATTGGATATTAATGATTTTTGTAAAGCATATTGTTGAAGACCCATACCACCAAAAAGAAAAAAACCTGTAGCCAAACAAAGATAAACTTTTTTTCTATCACTTAATATTTTAATAATATTTTGTTGTTCTAGATAAATTGCAAATGGAATTACTGTTAAAAAAGCAAAAAAGAATCTTCCAAAGCTAAAAGTAAATGGACCTATCGCCCCCATTCCAGTGGTTTGGCTCACAAAAGCTGTTCCCCAAATAAGTGAGGCAATCAACATGAGTATGTTAGCTCTTGTATGACTCATAAAGATTTTGTTAATTTATTTTATTGTTTATCTTTATTAATCCACCAAGACTCAATTACAATTCCGTACAGTGGAATTTCATCTGGGTATTCAAAAAAATCCCAATAAGCAATTCTGTCTTTATTGCTATGATAAAGAGGAACTACATAGTGACCCCATAACAATACTCTATCAAGTGCGTGGATTGCCGTTGTTAATTCTTCTCTATTTGTTGCACTAATTAGTTTTTCAATTAATGCATCGACTGCTGGACTATTAATACCAGGATAATTTCTGCTTCCATCTTTTTGACCAACTTCTGATCCCCAGTAAAATTGCTGCTCATTTCCTGGGCTTAAACTGACGCCCCAGTATCTTTTAATCATATCAAAATCATAACTTAACAAACGTTCTTGATACTGGGATGAATCAACAGTTCTTACGTCCATTGTAATGCCAAGTTTTTTTAAATTACTTTGATAGGCTAAGGCAATCTTCTCATCAGATGGACTGACAATCAAAAACTCAAACTTGAATTCTGTTCCATCTTTTATGAGTTTTCCGTTTTCAACAAACCACCCCTCTTTTTCGAGTATGTCTTTTGCTTTCAATAAATTTTTACGGTCGTTACCACTGCCATCCGTAATAGGTGGAGTAAATGTTTCCGTAAATACTTCTGCTGGAATTTCATCTTTCCATACATTCAATAAATCTAACTCATTTTTTGATGGTAAACCTGAAGAAGCTAATGGTGAATTATCAAAATAACTATCTGTTCTCACATATGCATTTTGATATATTGTTTTATTAATCCATTCATGATCATAAGCATAACTTAAGGCAAGTCTTACATTTCTATTATTAAATATGTCACGTCTTGTATTCATCACAAGACCATTCATTCCAACTGGTCTATCGTTATTCATTTCTGTTAGTATTACCTCACCATTCTGCACAGCTTTGAAATCATATTCTGATAACCAACGTTTAACATTGTACTCCCTTCTAAAGTCGTATTCACCAACCTTAAAAGCTTCAACTAAGACATTTGAGTCTTTGTAATAATCATAAATAATTGTATCAAAATTATAGAGACCTTTATTTACAGGCAAATCTTTTGCCCAGTAATCTTCTACGCGTTTGTATTTTATTTGACGTCCTGGATCGAGACTATCAACTTGGTATGGACCACTGCCTAGAGGGATATCTAAAAATGTTTTTGTAACATCAAGATTTTCATAAAACTTTTTTGGAATAATAGGAAGAAAACCTGCAATAATAAGAGGTAATTCTTTATCTTCATTATTTTCAAAAATCATTTTTATTCCATCATTGCCAATCAATTCAGTTTTAACAACTTTGCCATAAGTTTTTTTCTGATTTGGAGTACCTTTTGTTTGAAATGTTTCTAGACTAAACAATACATCATCGCGTGTTATTGGTGAGCCATCATGAAAGGTTGCATTTGAATTTAAATAAAAAGTTATTGATGATCTATCTTCGGGCAATTCTACCTTTTCAGCTATTAAACCATAGAGAGAGAATGCTTCATCCCATACTCTTCTCATTAACGTATCATTAACATAACCAAGACCAGCAGCTTTAGAACCTTTAAAAGCTACTCTATTTAGATTATCAAAAGAACCATATGATCCAAATTTTACAGTACCACCCTTAGGTGCATTTGGGTTTACGTAATCTAGATATTCAAAATCACCAGCATACTTCGGTGTTCCATGCATTGCAATACCGTGAACCTTTTCACTGTAAGCATGTTTGTTAAGTGAAATTATTGTAGTTAATACGGCGAAAATAATGAGAATTTTTTTCATATATATATTGTATCAAAAAAAAGAGAGATTTGTAATGAAATATAAATTTAAAAAATTATATAAATTGAATGCAAACCCTTAAATTAATTTCGGTACTTATAACATTATGTATTGGACATAGTATTCATGCAGCAGAAGTTGATATTTTTAAAGGTATGAAACTATATGCTGAAAATTGTGCAGGGTGTCATATGGGTAATTTAGCAGGTCATGAAGAGTGGGATAAATCGTTAGATGAAGATGGTCATAGAAGAGCACCTCCTCTTAATGGCACTGGGCATACTTGGCACCACTCTCCTGCACAATTATTTTATGTCATTAAATATGGTTTTAAAAAATCAAATCCTGATTATGAAGGTAAAATGCTTGGTAATGATGCGTTATCAGATGAAGATGTTTGGTCTATTCTTGAATTTATCAAAAGTACATGGCCAGAAAAAATACTAAATAAATATAACTCCCATTTTAAAAGCTAAGATTATTAAAGCAAATCTTCAATTTTAATATTTAAGATATATATTGTTATTATGAAAATTTTAGGATCTGAAATCACACCCTATAAGACATATTTAAATAGACGTAAGTTTATAAAGGGATCTCTAGCTAGCGCCATGCTAGCAACGGTTACCTCATCAGCATTTGCAAACCACGATAGTGATCTTTCAATTTATACTAAAAATCTAAATGAAAACGACAAACTTAATTCTTACGAAGAAATCACAACGTACAATAATTTTTATGAATTTGGGACTCATAAAAAACATCCGCATTTAAACTCTGGAAATTTTAAACCTAGACCATGGACAATAAAAATAGATGGTCTCGTGAAAAAACCTCAAACATTTGACTTAGAAAAAATTTTATCAAATGTAACAATAGAAGATAGGGTTTATCGATTGAGATGTGTTGAAGCATGGTCCATGGTTATTCCTTGGCAAGGTTTTCAGTTATCCGAACTTATAAAAATGGCTGAACCTTTAAGCTCAGCAAAGTATGTTCAATTTGTAACTGTGTTCAGACCGGAAGAAATGCCAGGTCAGCAAAAGAGAACAATTATTTGGCCATATAGAGAAGGGCTTCGAATGGATGAGGCAATGAATCCTCTAACAATATTAGCAACTGGATTGTATGGCCATGAAATGCCTAATCAAAATGGTGCACCCATAAGATTAGTTGTTCCATGGAAGTATGGTTTCAAATCAATTAAATCAATTGTGGAAATTAGATTTTTAGATACTCAACCTGAAACATCCTGGGAAACTTTAGCTCCTTGGGAATATGGTTTTTATGCCAATGTTAATCCTAATGTTAACCATCCAAGATGGAGTCAAGGAACAGAGAGACGAATTGGAGAGTTTAAAAGAAGAGAAACACTTATGTTTAATGGCTATGAAAAAGAAGTAGCGCATCTCTATAAAGATTTAGATTTAACTAAATTTTATTAATGAATGTTTTCAACAAGAAATTTTAATCGCAGTAAACCTGTCTTATTTATTTTAATTCTATTTCCAAGCCTACTCTGGGCGTACCAATTTGTTACTGGGAATCTTGGAGTAAATCCAATTGAAAAACTAATGGATGAGTTAGGTCTAATGGCACTCAGATTAATAATAATAACTCTTATGATTACTACTCTATCAAATATTAAACCTTTAAAATCGATAGTTGTATTACGAAGAATGATTGGACTTTTTGCTTTCTATTATGTCTGTTTGCATTTCTCCACTTACATAGTTTTAGATCATTTTTTAGATATGCAATTTATCATACAAGATATTATAAAAAGACCATTTATAACTTTTGGTTTTATAAGTTTTCTTTTTTTAATCCCACTTGCTAGCACTTCAACAAATAATATGATTAAACGATTAGGTTTTAAATTATGGAAGAAAATTCATTATTTAATTTACCCAGTAGCCATTCTGGCTAGTATGCATTTTTATGTTTTAGTTCGTGCTGATAAAACTGAACCAGTCATTTATATAGGAATAATTATCCTCTTATTACTTCACAGAATATTTAAAAGACTTACTCGTCCTCAGTTGGCTCAGTAACGGGGTTCATTTCCATACCGGCAGGACTAATATTTCGTGGTAAAGGATTGTATTGTGATTCAAGATCACGTGGTTTTGTTCTTTGTGTCATTCTATACAAACCAAAAAGTCCTAGTAGTCCGTGTATTAAAAATAAATAGATATAAAAACCTACCGCTCCCAAAATTTCCATGAATCCAGAAACAAACAAAGGTCCGATAATTGATCCAATACCAATAAGTATACCAAAGGTTGCACTTGCTGATACTATCTCATTAGGTTGTAAGAAGTCATTTGTATGAGCAACCGTAAGTGAGTACATTGGTAAACATGCAACTGAAAAAAGACCAGTAAAAATCAAGAATAATGTTAGCGGCATAAAGTTTGCAAAAACAAAAAATAAACTTAAACCTGAAGCCATAAAAGAAACACCAATAAGAATAACACGCCTATCAATTCTATCCGACAAATATCCAATAGGCCATTGAGATAGGGCACCAGCTGATGTTATAATCATCATATACAGAGAAATTTCAAATAAGCTTAAATTAATTGATGATGCATAAATTGCACCGTACCCAAAAACTGCACTATGCGATAAACCAGTTGCTAAGGCACCAACAAAACCTAAAGGTGAAACAGTATAAAATTCTCTTAAAGAAAAAAATTTAGGACTTTCTGTATTAGGTTGTTCTGTTGAAGATAAAAGAATAGGAAGAAGTGCGAATGATAATAAGATTGATACTAAAATAAATAAATCAACTTTAGCTGGATCACCTAAATTTAATAAAAATTGCCCTGCTCCAACAAACACAAATGTAATAATCATATAAACGGAAAGTAATTGACCGCGAGTTTGATTAGTTGATTTTTCATTCAACCAGCTCTCCATGATTACATAAATCCCAGCAAGACTTAAACCAGTTAATATTCGTATAAACATCCATGAATAAGGATGCACAAATACTGAGTGTAATAATATAGCGATAGAGGCAAGCGATGCTAAAGCGGCAAAAACTCTTATGTGACCAACACGTTGTAAAAAACTTGGAATTGTTAACGCGCCAGTTAAGTATCCAACGTAATAACCAGCTATAATAAGTCCTGATGCAAAAAAACTAAAACCTTCTAAAACAGAACGAACACCGATTAGTGTTCCTTGCAAGCCGTGACCAAGACTAATTAAAGCAAAGCCAAAAAAAAGGGCCCAAGTGTTTTGTAGTACCTTAAACATCTTCTAAATTTTTATTGAAATTTTAGTATTCTTCTTCGCCGTCTTCTTTAGGTTTAATACCTTCGGCTATTGGATCAATTTCTGTTTCATCTTCTAATAAAACAGTATCATCCTCAAGATTGTCTTCGTTGTTATCCAAATCCAAATTATCGATATCAAGATCATCATCTTTTTCTTTTGGTTTTGGCGGAATTGGATTTGCGAGCGGCGCCGCATTTGTACTTCCTGGTTTTCTACCTCTACGTGGTCTAGCTAGTGTTGTTACCTCAATTTCTTTACCACATTCAGGACAATCCATTTTATCTAAATTAAGATCATAATATTGTATCTTATTACACGGACACGTTCTTTTATTACCCCAGGATTCTTTGTACATTTTATTCTTCTTTTCTTATAAATATTTTACCACAATAACCACAAACAATTTTGTTCTCATTATTAAAGGTATAATAAACTGCGGGATGTCCTAAACCATCTTCACCACCATCGCAAGAGATAGTTTCTGTATCCGAGCTAACTACTTTAATATCTTCTTCCACTTAATCCGCTATAAAAAATAAATTAAGAATAGTCCAGTTTTTTGGTCATTTTTTAAGTTATCTCAAAATACAATATAGTAACTCCCAAGACTATAATTATGGAAGGAATAATTCTTCCCATCGCCTCCTTTTCTTTTAAGATAAAAAGACTTATGACAGCGGCTAAAACTATGCTCATTTCTCTAATACTCGAAACGTATGCAACCTTAATAAATTGAAATGACCATACGACTAATCCATAACTTATGATTGCGCATATTCCTGCAACAACACCATCCAAAACTCGATAGCTTTTAGTTAGACGAATTCCATTTTTAGATATAATGCCATAGATAAGCATCGGAACTCCATTTAATAATAACATCCAGAAAATAAATGTGAATGCATTTGCACTTAAATTTACTGCAATACCATCTAGAATTGTGTATCCAGCAATTAAAATAGAAGTCGTGATTGCAATAAAAAAAGCTTTTGAATTAAATTTTTGAGCTGACGAAAAAGCAATTATAAATAATCCAATAGAGGTTATCGAGATTCCTACAATACCAAGAGCGGTGATATTCTCTTTAATAATAATTAAACTAACAATTGCAATTATCAGGCAAGAGCCCCCTCTCGCTATTGGATAAACAAATGATAAATCACCAAACTTATAAGATACAATAACGCTATAGCGATAAAAACCATGAATGATTGTTGTTGCCGCGATGAATATCCATAAAGTTGTAGATGGAAAAGGTACAGTGAAAATTAATGGTAAAAAAACAATAATCTCAACCACAGATGTAATTGCCATCATTGCCAGCCCGTTATTACTTTTTTTTACAATGGCACTCCACGTAGCGTGACATAAAGCTGCAAACAAGACTAACAAAAAAACTAATGCCGAAGACAAAACTAGTTGGTTTTATATCTAAATCGATATAGATACCATCGATAAGGCTACAATTTTTAAAGATATATGACAGCAGTTATAGAAGTTAACGATAGGATTTATCCTGGAATTCTTAAATCAACAGCAATTGTAATATGTTTAGACGGAAGCCAAAAAGAATATTTTGAAGAGGCATCAAAGCTTAAATTAACACCAAACATTGACTCTTTTAAAAAAAATGGAGAAGATCTGTTAGTTAATAGTGCTATACCTAGTTTTACTAACCCAAATAATATATCAATAGTCACTGGAAGACCAAGTTCGATTCATGGCATTTGTGGAAATTTTTTTTACACCCCATCTACAGGTGAAGAAGTGATGATGAATGATCCTAAATTTTTAAGAGCCCCAACAATTTTTCAAAAATATTATGAGTCTGGGGCTAAGATAGCAATTGTCACTGCTAAAGATAAACTTCGTAAGTTACTTTCCCATGGACTTTCATTTGATGATGCAAGGGCAATATGTTTTTCTTCAGAAAAATCTGATCAAGTGTCATTAAAGGAAAATGGTATTGAGGAAGTTAATAAATGGCTAGGAATGGAAGTGCCAGAAGTATATTCACAAGGACTCTCTGAGTTTGTAATGGCTGCGGGAGTAAAACTACTTCATGAATTTAAACCTGATATAATGTATTTATCTACAACAGATTTTATTCAACACAAATATGCACCAGGTGAAGAAGTGGCCAACACTTTTTATGCTATGTTTGATAAGTATATTGGTGAATTAAATACTAATAATAATTCAATAATAATAACAGCAGATCACGGCATGCAACCCAAATCAAAATCTGATGGAACACCAAATGCCATTTACTTACAGGATATTCTCGATGCGAAACTTGGAAAAAACGAATCAAAGGTTATTTTGCCTATTACAGATCCATATGTCGTACATCATGGAGCTCTAGGTTCTTTTGCAACAATATATTTGTCTGATAAATCGATGATAAATCATGCAATTTCAGAAATAAAAAAATTTGATGACATTGAAATTGTATTAACAAATGATGTTGCATGTGAAAAATATCATTTACCTCAGGATAGAATGGGAGATATAATATGTATGAGCTCTAAATACATGACAATAGGCTCATCAGAAACAGCTCATGATTTTACAAACCTAAAAGAACCTCTCCGTTCACATGGTGGTTTACATGAAAGAGAGGTACCATTTATTTCTAATAAAAAAATTACATCACTAGAAAGTACTGATAAGTTAAATAATTATGATGCTTTCTATTATGCATTAGAAGGAGCAACTTCATGAATAAAACTATTATTCATCAACCTATGAGAATAGCAGGAAAAAAAATTGAAACTGAAAAAACTATCAATGTCCATTATCCATACACGAATGAAGTAATAGGGACAGTCCCAGCTGGGAGCGCACAGCATGCAAAAGATGCTATAAACATTGCAGCTAACTATAAACCAAACTTAACACGTTATGAACGACAACAAATTCTTCAAAAAACTGCAGAAGAATTAGTGCGTAGGAAAGAAGAAATATCAGATATTATTACACTTGAGCTTGGCATATCAAAACAAGACTCCTTGTACGAGGTTGGAAGAGCATTTGATGTTTTTTCCTTAACTGCTCAATTATGTATTTTAGATGATGGGGAAATATTTTCTTGTGATTTAACTCCTCATGGTAAGGCTAGAAAAATTTTTACAATAAGAGAACCACTAAATGTAATTTCTGCCATCACACCTTTTAACCATCCTTTAAATATGGTTGCTCATAAAATTGCTCCATCAATAGCAACAAATAACTGTACGGTTTGCAAACAAACAGAATTAACACCTATGACCGTAATGATTCTTGCAGATATTTTATATGAAGCAGGCCTGCCTGCAGAAATGTTTTCTGTAGTCACAGGATGGCCTCAAGACATTGGATTAGAAATGATTCAAAATCCAAACATTGATTTAATTACATTTACTGGCAGCGTAGGTGTTGGAAAGTATATTGCTGAGCAAGCAGGTTACAAAAGAACCGTTCTTGAATTAGGAGGAAATGATCCCTTAATTGTTTTAGATGATCTTGATGATGATGATTTAAAAAAAGCGGCGGACTTAGCTGTCACTGGTGCAACAAAAAATTCAGGACAACGTTGTACTGCAGTAAAAAGGATTTTGTGTCAGAACAAAGTTGCTGACAAATTTGTTGAAATGGCTTTAGAACGAGCTAAAAAAATTAAGTTTGGTGATCCAATGAAGTTGGAGACAGATCTCGGTACAGTAGTAAATGCTGAAGCTGCTGAACTATTTGATAAGAGAGTATCAAAGGCAGAAGAAGATGGTGCAAAAATTTTATATCATCCTGGAAGAAATGGCGCTTTGTTACCTCCAATAGTGGTAGATAACGTTGACCCCAAAAGTGAATTAGTTTTAGAAGAAACATTTGGCCCAGTTATCCCAATCATTCGTGTTCCAAATGATGATGATGAAGTAATGAAAATATCTAACTCAACAGCATTTGGATTATCATCTGGTGTATGTACTAATAACTTCATGAGAGCAAAAAAATATATTCAAGGTTTAAATGTTGGTACTGTAAATATTTGGGAGGTTCCAGGTTATAGAATTGAAATGTCTCCTTTTGGCGGAATTAAAGATTCCGGTTTGGGATACAAAGAGGGGGTTATTGAAGCTATGAAAAGTTTCACAAATGTTAAAACCTTTTCACTACCTTGGTAAAATCTAGTTTTAAAAACTTTCTAATTATGTGTAAAAGTAATAATATTTACTACTTATGAAAAAAAATTTTAGATTTTATGACAATAGACAGAAATATTTATTGTTTGTAACCACTACAAATGAAAAGAATCAGATAGCCGATGCAATTAGACCATATGTAAATAAAATAAAACCTGAAAAACCAGGTATAAAAATTTTTGATGCTGGTATGGGTGATGGATCACTACTTATGAATGTTATGCGTCAATGTCATGTATCAAATCCAAATATTCCTTTGT